>NZ_QPND01000016.1:0-73401 GCF_003344565.1 Saliphagus sp. LR7
TCGGGTGACGGCGCTCTCACTGACGTGAGACCGCCGTCTTTGTTCGACTCACTGAATCCATTACGCTGATCTCGGTCATTTTTCTCCAGAAATCGAGTCAGAAACCAGGAGCGATGGGAACTACCGAGAGTTAGTGCCCATGTGAGCCACCGCATCTCGAACGCGCCGTTGTGTCGGAGAGTCGCCTCCCATCCGTTGGCGGCTCCTTGGTTGACGAACATCGCCGCTAGTGACGGCGGATCCAGCGTCGCGAGTGCACTCTGAACCCACGCACCGTAGGAGGTCCCCGTCGTCGCGACCTGTCCGTCACAGTACGGTCGGTCGGCTACCCATTCGACGGTGTCGTACCCGTCCTCGGGTTCATTGACGAACGGGAAGAAGGTCCCCTCGCTTCCGTATCGCCCGCGCACGTCTTGGACGACGACGACGTACCCTCGTTGGGCGAACCAGCGGGCGCGGTCAGCCCGCGACCGGGAGTGTTTGTCGTATGGAGTCCGGGCGAGCAGTGCAGGTCTCACGGCGTCGATCGGTTCTCCCGTGTCGGGATCGGACGGACGATAGGTGTCCGTTGCGAGTTGCGTTCCGTCGCGAGCCTCCACTAATAAATCCTGATGGACCGTCACGCCGTAAGTCGCTTGAGCGGACGGTGCAGGTTCGGTCCCCATGACCTGTTGACCCTCGGCCAATAGCGCCAAAAGCGTTCCGTCGCCTCGCGGAGGGCGATCCGTCGGGATCGAGTCGCCGGAGTCCACCTGATCAGGCAAGCCGATGGCGTCGTCACTTCGTCGGACGTTCGGTCTCCCGGTCCGTGGTCGCGCTCCCGCCCGAACGGTCCCGCTCCGAGGGCCCGTCGATCGGGGAGGAGGGATCGTCAGTCGAGCGATTCGGGGTCGACCGTCGTTTCGAGCCGAACCGGTTCGTCACCGGCCGTAGTCGCCGGTGTGATGCGGGCCCGCCACACGTCACGAACGTCGGTATCGACCCCCTGGACCGTCGAGAAGTCGATCGCGTCGGGGAGGTGTTCGACCTCAATGGCCGCCGGCGCGGGGTCGAACGAGACGGTCGTTCGAGTCCGGGTTCCGTCGATCGCTATCGCCCGACCGTCTCCCGTCGTTGTCATGGGTGCGTACGACACGAACACTTCCGTTGCGTCCGGGTCCGCGACGTCGGAGTCGAAAACGATTTGGTCCGTGACTGTCAGGCGGGTCGCAGTCCGCTCTAGCACGAACGACCGACGAAGCGACGACACCCCGGCGGCCGACGGATAGCACTCGGCAAGCTCGACGTCGAACCGTTCCCGATCGTCAGTTTCCACCCGATCGACGATCTCGGCCGTGTAGTCCGGGCCGGCCGCCTGCTCGTACCCGTTGACCAACGGGACGGGATGGCCGAGCGACCGGGCGGTCAGGTACTCGTACCGATGGTCGCTGAAGTAATCCCGGTCGTAGGTCCCGACGCCGATGTCGGTTATCGACGACTCGCCCCCGTAGTGGACGACGAACGATCCGCAGTCGTTGTGGTTGTGTGGTTCGTCGTTGGATCCCGCCTTCGCGGCGACGGCCAATCCGTCGGGATCCGAAGGATCGTCACGAGCGAACCACCAGCCCGCGTCATCGAAGAGGAACCCGCGATCGGGGGCTCGTTTCGCACCGTCGGCCGTAGCCTGCTGACACCAGCAGAGGTTTCGAACCGTCTCCGCTAGACCGTCGGAGGGGCGCTGTGAGAAGATCCCGTCCATCGACGAGAATGCCCGTCGACCGGTAGCGACGAGTTCGGGGACGTCGAACTCGGTCCCGGCCCAACACGCGAGATACGGGTCCACGTCTTCGCCCTCGCGCGAGTCGGAGAACAGGACGTACCGACCCGGACTGAGTTCGATCCGAAGCGGAAAACGCGCGATCTCGGGGAGGATCTCCGGTGACAGCAACGAGAGTCGGCCCTCGGTACGCGCCTCGATAACCGTGGCGAGCATCGCGTAGTGACTGAAGCCGAAGTTCCAGTACGAGAGTCCTTCCGGGCTACAGCCGTCGGTTCCGAACGATGCCAGGTAGTGTTCCAACCCGTGTGCGGCCTGCACCACTAACCGGGCCAGCCTGTCGAGGTCCTCCTCGAGATACACCGCCGCAATCACGGCACCGGCGTTACATACCGCGGTCCAGTTTCCGGCCGGTGGCTCCTGCCAGTGAAAATCGTCCCGACTCTCGAAGGGGGTAAGGACCCGGTCGTCGATTTCGGTCCGAAGGCGGCGTCGGAGGGCCGGATGGAGACGATCGTTCAACAGATAATCGACTTCGGCGAGCAAGTGGGCGGTTCGTGCCGAGAACAACGCGACGTGGTGGTCCGCGGGATCCCGGAGCGACGGAAGGCCGTCGGTTCGTTCCTCCTCCGGGAGGTGTGCTGGCAGTAGCCACGTCGTCTGCTCACAGATCGCCCATGCGTGGTCGAGAACGTCGTCGAGGAATCGTCCCTCCCGCTCGAGACACTCCGCGAGCGCGAGCACCCCGAGACGCCGGCCACGACCGAAGTACGGCCGCTCGTACCGGGGTCGATTTCCCGTTCGGGTGTAGTCGGCATACAACGACGCCGGTAGCGGCGGGACCCGATCGTCACTGAACTCCATCGCCCGTTCGACGATCGTGCCGGCGTACGGCCCCGTCGTCGGATCGGTCGCGATCTCCTGCCAGCGATCGCCGTCGTCGTACGTCGGCAGCTCCCCTCTGCCATTGGTTTCTTCGAGCACGCGGCGTACCCGATCGACGGTCCACGATCCCGGCGGATACGGCTGATCGGTCCTCGGCATACCTCGCCATCCCCGCTCGAGCACTAATAGGTTCGCTTCATCGCGGCTGGCCGGCCAATCGGAACCGGGGTCGTCACGATCAAGAACCTCATAGATTCTAAAAACATCATAAGGAGCTGAAATGCGTTTGGATATAATCATTAGATTTAATTGATGGTCTAATGTTTATCTGTGGTATGGTAGAGGATGACTCTCCAGATGAAACTGAGAATAGGCAGTCGGAAAAAAGCCTTGAAGAGCGAATTGAGGCATTAGAACAACAGAATCAGGAATTAGAAACCAAACTCGAACAACAGGAAAGTAGTGGCGCAAATATGACTCGTCGGGGTGCCTTAGGAGTTCTTGGCGGCGGCGCACTCTTGGGTGCCGCTGGCTCTGCTAATGCCCAGGAAAGAGGAAGGGGCGGTGGTCCTCCATGGGAGCAGTTACTAGATGACACCGATAACGATGGTTTATTGGAAACTCCAAATCATGATGGCTTCGATGTTTCCAATTATGTCCATAACCCGGAAGACAAGAAATGGCGCGCTCAACGACGACAATTAGTCACCAATTCTGGTACCCATCTATGGATCGATCCCGATGGCGATGATGAAAATGAGGGTTCCGAAGACGCCCCTCTCGCAACCTTAGAAGAGGCTTTCAGCCGAATGCCCTTCATCATCCAGCATGAATTCATTATACACATTAATGAGGGCGTTCACGATAATGAAGAAAATACTGCGATTCAGAGTCCCCGATCGATCGTAGCCACCAAAGACGACCCCGATTTCCGTATTATTGGTGATCCTGAAAATCCGGAGGACTAT
Organism: Saliphagus sp. LR7; assembly: GCF_003344565.1. Classification (NCBI taxonomy): domain Archaea; kingdom Methanobacteriati; phylum Methanobacteriota; class Halobacteria; order Halobacteriales; family Natrialbaceae; genus Saliphagus; species Saliphagus sp. LR7. The sequence continues at coordinate 3,610 of NZ_QPND01000016.1, forward strand.
ATCCTCAAAGGGCCAGAGTATATCAGCTTCGGATTAATGGGTGCACAACCCTTATATAATATCACTATTGAGGGCGTTACGTTGGAAGCAGTAATCCAGAACTATAAGGGGACACTCGGGATTCACAAATGTATCCTACACGGAGGTCCGGAAGATAGCGACCGGTCAAGGTGTGTAGGTGGTTATCAAGGTGACACCATCGTCCATGACTGTGAGATTGGCGGCGGCGTAAACCATTTCGCGGCTGTTGAACAGTTTGGAACTCTAGCATTTGGAGCTTGCTCTGGGGAAGTTCAAGACTCGATTATTTTCGGTTGGGACTATGGAGGTATTTGTTATGATTTAGGGGATAATGAGATAACCGCACCAGAGTGGGCACTCCAAGACGATTTGACAATGCTCACTATCCGTGGGCCAGGTCCAAAAGAAATCGGTGAAACGGATAATTGGTGGGAACCTTAGCTGGAGGGCGTCTGTGGGTAGCGAGAATTAATTCGATCTATTCTGTATGATTTAAATATAAATTTGAAATCTCATTTTTGAGACAGTGGCACCCCACATGGACCCGTAGTCTTATTAGGCTCTGTCGCCGTCGAACTGACGACGCGGTCGTTCTGCGAGGGACGAACGTGCTGTTTCCATGCTCATGCCCGAACCGGCGGCCGGACGCGACGAACCGAACCACGGAACGGCGGCGCCCGTTGCCCCCGATTCAGACGGTCCGGACGGGAAGTTCGCGACGACGCCGTCCGGGCGCGACCCCTGCGACCACCGCCTGTGGCCGGTCAACGGCAGGATGCGCACTCGGGAGACGGCCTCCGGACCGGGTGCCGCCGTTGGGAGGCGCTCTCTCAGGGTGCTGGGAATAGTTACGACGGAGAAGACGCTATCGGCCCCGGAGGCGGGACGGTGAAGGTCCTCTTCGTCGATATCGACTCGCTGCGTCCGGACCACCTCGGTTGTTATGGCTACGGGCGGGAGACCTCACCGACGATCGACGCGATCGCCGCGAACGGAGTTAGGTTCGATCGGTGTTTCGTCTCCGATGCGCCGTGTCTTCCCAGTCGGACCGCGCTTGCGACCTGTCGTCACGGGCTGAACTCGGGCGTCGTTACTCACCACGGCGAGGGACAGCGCTACGACGAACCCGGCGACGGCCACGATCCCGACGCCAATCGAATGCTCGCCTTCCGGCACCTCGCCGAACACGGCGTTTACACGGCCTCGGTGAGCCAGTTCTCTCAGCGCCACCTCGCGTACCACTTCGGGGCATCCTTCCAAGAGTCGATTATGCCGACGGCGACCGCGGGCGGCCCCGCGATCGAGGACTGTTCTGACGTGACGCCGGTCGCGCAGTCCTGGCTCGAACGTCACGCCGCCGACGACGACTGGTTCCTCCACGTCAATTACTGGGACGTCCACCACCCTTATCTCGGCGTCGAGGAGTTCCTCGACCCGGTTCGAGAATCCGGACCTGCACAGGAGTGGCCCGACGAGGCTGCGATTAACGATCAACAGGGAATGACCGGCGTTCGCTGTGCCGATCTGTGGCCGACCCCCGGCCAGTACGGCCCGGACTGGCTGGACTCCTACGACTGGTCGATGCCGGAGTCGATCGCCGATCGTTCGGACCTCGAGGGGCTCGTCGACGGCTACGACGCCAGCATTCGCCGCGTCGACGCCGAGATCGCCACGCTTCTCGAGACCCTCGAGCGACTTGGCATCCGCGAGGAGACCGCAGTCATCGTCACCGCCGACCACGGCGAGGCGTTTGGCGAACACGGAATCTACGCGGAACACGCCTTCCCGCACCCGGCCTGCCAGCAAGTTCCACTGATCGTCTCCTGGCCCGGCGTGACTGACGACGCCGAGGGGGAGGCGACCGACGCGCAGGTCTACCAATTCGACCTAGTTCCGTCGATCTGTGAACTCGCCGACGTCCCGATCCCCAAGGGGTGGGACGCCCGCCGACTCACGCCCGCGCTCCGTGGCGACCCCTTCGAGGGCCGGGAGTACCTCGTCTCGGGCCACGGCATCTACACCTACGGCCGGGCAGTCTACCGCGATCGGTGGATGTACGTCCGACTCCTCCACCCGGGAGTCTTCTCCCACCCCGGACTGTACAACGACCCGACGCTCCCGAACAACGGCCTCGAACTCCTCCATGACCTCGAAGCGGACCCACACATGACACGCAATCTCGTCGGTTCGAACCCCGAGCGGACGGCCGAGATGCGCGGCCTGCTCGATAGATGGCTCGTCTCACACGTCACAGAGGAGTGGCACGAACGCCAGCCTGTCGAGACCCGTGGGCGCGATCCACTCGCGCGGACAGCGTCGGTCGGCCCGTACCTCTACGTCGACCCCGATGCGCTTCTCAAGTGGTATCGCGATCACGATCGTTCGGATGAGCAGATTGAGTCACTCGCGCGGACGATCACCTCGTTCCCCACCGGGAATCGCACGTAGCCGGCCCCCTATTCGTCGTTATGTAGATTAGGTGAGTGATCTACGGCTACAGTCCTGCCTCTTACCCACAAGTTTGGTATCTCTCGCCCGCAGCGCGTCATCCCTCTGGACCGTCCGAGTCCGACGTAAGTTCCGCTAGCCGACGTTGCTGGTCACGTCGCGCCTGCTCATCGGCGGCCTCTGGATCAACAATTGTACGGAGTTCAGACTCGAGTTCTGACAGCGTGTGGTTATATTCGGGATCCCCCGACAGGTCATCTCTTTCGTCGGGATCGTTTTCGAGATCGAACAGCTGATCGGGATGATCGGGATAGAAGACGTACTTGAACCGGCCCCGTCGGAGCATGAACATGCCGCGGCTCGTCCCGTGGGCATGGTACTCGCTGAAGACGGACCGGTCGGGGTCGGCCCCCCGCCGGTCAGTCAGCGCAGGGAGCAGCGATTGGCCGCGCCATCTGGGATCGGACTTGATCCCCATAGCGTCGGCCATCGTCGGAACGACATCGAGAAGTGACGTCGGTGAATCGATCGTCGCGCCCGCCTCAACGCCGGGCCCGCGAGCGATCAATGGTACGCCAACCGACGGTTCGTACATACAACATTTCCACCATATTTCGTGGTCACCGAGCGGTTCGCCGTGGTCGCTTGCGTAGAGGACGAGGGTTTCCTCGGCGAGCCCGAGTTCCTCGAGGGCACCCAGCAGGCGGTCAACAGAGTCGTCGAACGCGCTACAGAGTCCATAGTACGCTGCTCGGGTCCGCCGCAGGACCGACTCATCGACGTTGCGCCCGTCAAAATGGTCCCGAAGCTCCTCGAGAATCGGGTGGTTGTCCCCCGCAGGGTTGTCGATCGGGAGGTCCACCTCGTCGACCGGATACTGATCGTAGTACGACGGCTCAGCCCGTAGTGGGAAGTGTGGAAGGATGTAGTTGACATTTATCACCCACCCCTCCTCGTCGGAGTCAGCTTTCGACTCGAGAGCGTCGATCGCGGTCGCGGTCACCGCCTCCTCTCGGGCGCGATACCAGGCGTCATCGCTGTCGGCCGGCCCAGCGTCGTGAATTCGCTCGCGAGCATCCTCGCGTTGAATCGGCGGCTCGCGGTACAGCCCGTTGACGTCCGGCGTCTCCCGATGGAACGGAACCCGCTGGTCGTCGAACCCGTCGTCAACGCTGGGTTCGAAGTCGAGTTTTCCCACCGTCGTTACGTCGATGCCGCGTTCTGAGAAGTGCCGGCCCCAGCTCGCCGGCTCACCGTCGTATGGCGTCGCGTTGTCCCAGAACCCGATCTCGTGTACGTATCTCCCGGTTGCGAGGCTCGCTCGACTCGGCGCGCACAGCGGACTCGAACAGTACGCCGCCGTACATCGAGTTCCCGTCTCGGCGAGTCGGTCCAGCGCCGGCGTCTCGACCAGCCGGTGGCCCGCACACCCCAGTGCGTCCGGTCGGTGCTCGTCGGAGAGGACGAACAGGACGTTCGTCGGCGCTTCCATTAATGTCGGCGACTACTGCGGCGTTCTTTATCGTTGTGGTTCGGCTGGGATCGACACGGTATCGTCCGAATCGGGCGGATCGCGCCGACCAGACGTTCGACATTCGGGCCGTCTCACAGGGGCAAGTCGTCGATCGCGTCACTCTCTATATGCACCGTTCGGTCATCGACCCGTGTCACCGTGACATCGTCGTCCCCCCATCGATCGTCGATCGCTTCGTCCGGGATCGAGTCTCTGAACCTAATCTCGAGCGTGTACGGCGGTGCGAGCGTATTGAACGGATCGGGTTCCATGCTACACTCGACCGCAGACGCGACGTCCGCCCGGATCGCCTCGCAGGCCTCGCGTCGGTCAAGGTGTGTGGCAGCCTGTCGCCCCTCGCCGCTCTTGACCGCGGTCGTCACGATCTTGGGGACGAACATCCGAGCCTCTAGTGCGGCCTTGTTGTCCCCCGAAAGATAGATCGTAGGGACGCCCTGTCGACCGGCGACGAGCGCTCGGGCGCCGAACTCGCCGATCAGGACGTCGTTCAGCCGGTAGTGAGCGACGTCACGTGAGGAGTAGGTATGACACAGCGGCGCCCCAATCGTGCCGGCCATCGCGTGTTGGCCAACGAATAGAACTCCGTCGTAGCCCTCAATGTCGAAATAGGGCTTGCCATCGGCGAGATAAGTGGCTTCGGTCACGTCAGCTGCCCGCAGTCCGCCGGTCCCGTGGCCGTCCCAGACATCGACGGTCGCGTCGGGGTGGACCGACCGGATCCCCTCGACGGCGGCCGCGACCTCGCGGGCGAGCTGGTCCATGGCCGGCGCTTTCGTCGCTTCGTCGGTCGTCCGTGTCGTCTCGAAGGAATCGATCCCGGCAACGCCCTCAATGTCGGTAACGATGAAGTATTGCGTACCCATTGCTCCGACGTTCGCGGAGCAGTCGCAAAAATATAGAGGTCCCCACAATCGAAGCTCGGTCATTGATCTTTGCTGGTCTCAGAGGTTGGCCGACACGCCTCTTCCCCACGGTAGCGCCCGACTGTTGTTTGATTTTCATGTCTCGAGATTCCGCCCAGTGAGAGGAGAAAAAGACCTCGTCCCGGTGGTCGTAGGTCATCAGAAGCGTCGAGGAACCCTCGCGTGCGATGCACAACGGCCGCTGCAATTTCTCTCGGAGGAGCTTCAAGGACGACGGCAGGGTCCATACCTCACGCGTCTCGGATCGACCTCACTTTTTGAATTACGCGCCTCCCTGCCCCCCGATTATTTAATCCGGGAACCTGTCTCTCCCCGCGATGGCGAACGCCGACCAGCAACCACATATCGTTTTAATTACGTGTCACGATCTCGGCCAGCACATCAGCTGCTACGGCGTCGACGCGGTCGACACCCCAGCGCTCAACGGCCTCGCAGCGTCGGGCGTCCAGTTCGAGAACGCCGTTTCGACCACGCCCGTCTGCTCGCCCGCTCGGGGAAGCCTACTGACCGGGCGCTACCCGCAGTCGAACGGTTTGATGGGCCTGACCCACTCCCCGTGGTGGTGGGAGATCGACGATGGCGAGGAGATGCTGCCGGAACTTTTGGGCGAGACGGGCTATGAGACCCATCTTGCGGGGTTCCAGCACGTCGCATCCAACGCCGACTGCCTGGGGTTCGACCACCACTATTCACAGGAGCGTGACGCTGGAGAGACCGCCGCAGCCGCCGCGGACATCTTCGCCGACCCGGACGGCCCAGTGTATGCACAGTTTGGCTTCTTCGAAACCCACCGTTCGTTCGACCGCGAGCCCACCGACGGCGAGGTGTTCGTACCCGACTACCTGGAACCGTCTGTGGTGATGAGCGAGGACTTCAGGCGCTTCCAGGCGGAGATTGAATACCTCGACAATTGCGTGGGCGAACTGCTCAACGGTCTTGAGGCCACGGGCGTGCGCGACGAGACGGTTGTCGTCTTCACGACCGATCACGGCATCCCATACCCGGGCGCGAAGTGGTGGTGTCGCGACCCCGGTGTAGAGGTCGCAATGCTGATGGATGGCCCCGGCCCGGCGTTCGCAGCCGACACGCCCGTGACCGACCCGATCAGCCATGTCGACCTCCTACCGACACTGTTGGATCTCGCCAGCGTCCCCGCCCCGGACCGTGTCGAAGGTAGGAGTTTCCGAGCGTACCTCGCGGGCGAGACCGACGTGGCGCCGCGTGACGCCGCATTCACCCAGTACACGAACGCCGGTAAGGAAGCTCGTGGGATCGTTACCAAAGACTACATTCTGATCCGCAACTTCGGCGCCGGCCGGACCGTCACTTACCCAGTTGACGCAGACCCGACGGATAGGGCGCCCAGTCTCCCGCCGAGCGCCGACCCCCGGCCCTATGCCCAACTCTATGACCGGGCGGAAGACCCGTACAACCTCAATGACATCGCCAACCAGCGCGAGGCCGTTACCGAAGAGCTCTCCGACCGGGTTCGGAGCTGGATGGCCCGTATCGACGACCCGCTGCTCCGGGGCGGAATCCGCTATCCATACCAGAATAGAGCAAGGAAGGACCTCCTCGACGCCGGAGAGTGAGAGTCGCAGCGAGAAGAGAATCAACCCATGGTTCACTCGACGAGACCGGCAGCCTGGCTCTTGTAGTAGACGAACAAACCGTCGACGTTGAACAGCACCGCGCCATCGTGGGTGTTGTGGCGGAGCCAGTACTGGTCAAGGCACGAACGGGTCCGTCCGAGGATCTTTTCCGCACTTGCCCAGCCGTTGTCGAGGCTCACCGGAGGATGCTTGTCAGGTTCCGAAATCGGATGTTCTCCCAGGCCTCGGCCGGGAGATCGAATCGATCGAAAAACGCGAAGTGCGGGATCGTCTCCTCAGGGAAGTAACTCGCGTCCGTTCCGAACACCAGACTCTCGTGGTGGCGCTCGAGGAATTCCTGGGCATACTCGAGGTCGCGGACGAATGCGTTGAATCCAGAGGGGGAGAAATCGGCGTAACAGTTGTCGTACTCGGCCAGCAGTTCGTCACAGCGTCCACCGGGTTCGACCGGCCCCTCGGCATACCATGCCATCTGCTCACGGGTCACCTCCGCAGAAATGTGCGCCCACCAGCCGTGAGCGTGCATGATAAAATTCAGGTCGGGGTATCGCTGGAGCATCCGCTCGAGTCCGGGCAGCCCCGGTTCGTCGATTGCGTGTTTGTCGCTGATGTGCATCAATACCGGAAGGCCCCGCTCCTCACAGTTCTCGTATAGCGCCTGCATCCGCTCGTCGTCAACCGGCAGACCCACCTTGAGTTCGCCGAACCCGCGGGCGCCGGCATCGGCGTATCGGTCGATGAAGTCCGCCATCGTCTCGCGGTCCGGTCCCATTCGTGGCTCGATTGCACAGAACGGGATCAGCCTGTCGGGATACCGCTGAGCCTGCTCGAGTATCCACCAGCTCGGAACCTTGAATCCTTTCTCGGTCTGCTCCTCGGCGAGGAGCACTGCCCGGTCGACTCCGTAGGCGTCCAGTTCCTCGACCAGTTCGTCGAGGTCGGTCTGTCCCGGCCCCCAGTTGGGAACGATCGGGAAGACGTGGCTATGGCCGTCGTATAATGTCGCGTCCGAGAGCGTTCCCTCGAACGACTCACGTTCGGCCGCCGTCATGGTCCACTCCTCGGCCAACGATTCGAGTTCGTCCTTTGTTCGCATATCATTCTGTTATCGTTGTAACCGATATACTCTCGGTTGCCGACCCGCTGCACCAAGCCCTCCAGAAAGGATTTGTATTTAACCGCGAACGTGGGATCCATGGCCGATCAATCAACGATCCGCTCGACGCTGCGCGATCTTGGACTCGCTTCCGGGGACACCGTCGTCGTCCACAGTGCCCTGAGGGGGATGTCGTGTTCCCCGGAGACACTGCTTGAGGCACTGCTTGCCGTCCTCGGCGAGGACGGAACCCTCGTTGTACCGACGTTCACGCCGACGTTCCGACAGAAGAGTCCCGATGGAGTCTTCAATCTCGCGGAGAGTCCTTCCGAGGTTGGTTACTTCTCCGAACTCGTCCGAACCCGCCCGGGCGCGACGCGAAACGTCGATCCGACCCATTCGTTTGCGGCCCTCGGCGCGCGGGCCGATGAGTTCGGACGGCTGCATGCACACGGTACCTACGACCGGACCAACGTCCTGGGTCGGCTTCACGAGACTGGCGCATGGATGCTGGGAATCGGTCTGGAGCGGTTCGGCCGGAGCATGACGTTCTTTCACTACGTCGAACAACGCGAGGGAATCGACCGGCAGGGCTGGCATTACCGTCACGAGAAATCGTTTCCTGGCACGGCCGTCGTCAACGGGAAGGAGTTCGACGTTCGCCATACCATTCACGTCCAGAACTTCGAAAACGGTGTCACGTACGACTTCGCTCCACTCGGCGACGCTCTCGACTTGGCTGGTCTCACGCGGACGGCACAAGCCGCCGACAAGGAGTTTGTCTTATGGAACGCCGTAGAGGCCTATGACACGCTGGCCGAGGTGATCGTTTCCGATCCCGAACGGGTCTACACGGTTGGTGGAGAGTGACATCAGTTCACCCGACCCGAAGACCGGCACCGAGTTGGTGGGGAGATGGCCATAGCTCCGGCTACCAGTCTCCACGGACTGCAGCCGATCTATCGGTCGCGTAGGCGTTCGCGTAAGCCGCGCCGTCGGCATGGTACGCTCGCAACGCCTCGTCGCCAGGGGTCACCGACTCGTCGGCCTCGATTGCGGCGTGGATCGCCAGTTGGAGGGTCGCGGCGTCGAGGATTCGGTCGGTATCGTCGCGCTCGCCGCGGACGACCGAGAGGAAGGCCTCAAAGAACGCCTCGCGCATCGCTTCGTAGCCGTCGCCGACTGTGATACGTGCGGTCCGGGTTCGATCGGCGACATCGAGGAAACCGAACGCGGGCTGGTCAGTGTTTCCATCGAACCGGATGTCGGCTCGCACGTTGTTTTCGAACGTTACCTCGACTTCGATACCCGGACCGGGCTGCGGCGTCACTCGTGCCCACGGTGCGTCCGCGATCGATCGCACCGAGTCGACGGCGTGGACCCCGTAGTAGAACGGATCGTTGTACGACGCGGCGTACAGTGTCCGCCCAGCCGTTCCGCGGGGGCAGGCTTCGAGTGTCGGGTGGAACGGGATCGACGAGCCGCCGAAGAGCGACGCCTCGCTGGCAGCGTCATCCAGCGCCGCGAGGTCATCGACGGTGCCCGCGACCACCTTGTCCACAAAGGTCGGGACGCCCGCCTCAAGGAAGGGGACCGCGAGTTCACGGTGAGTATCCCAGTCGACAGTCAGCACCGTCACTGCGTCGAGGTCACCAAGCATCGCCGACGGATCGTCGTAAGCCCTCGCATCGTACGTCTCACAGAACTCCTGCAGATACGTTTCGTCCTGTACGGCGCCACCGTCCCAGACAGCCGAGACGGTAGCGTCGTCGATCGATGTGAACTCCTCGGCGAACGTCTCGGCGTGAGACGTGTCGAGTCCAAGCACACCGATCCGAAGCGGCGAGCTGCTCTCCGAATTATTCATTGCTAAGTTGCCACCCCCAGGCCGGGTTGTCCGGATTGTTGATCCGTTCCTGTCGCCACTCATGTAGCGAATCGATGCGCGCTAGGTCACTGTTGTCGATCGTGATTTCCTGGGCCTCGAAGTTCGCCTGGAGGTGTGCCGGATCGGTCGACTTCGGAATCGCGTGGACCTTCTCCTTTGAGAGCAACCAGGCGATAGTGAGTTCGACCTCGCTCACCCCGTACTCGTCGGCGATCTCCGAAAGCAACGGCACGTCGAACACCTTCCCTCGCGCGAGCGGCGTGTGGGCGACGAACCGATGACCGTGATCGCGGGCATACGCCAGCAACTCTCGCTGGTGAAGCAGGGGATGCATCTCGGCCTGGTGAGCATAGAGGTCATGATCGAGAACCTCGAGTGCTTCGTCGAGGTATTCCGGTGTGAAATTCGAGAGGCCGATGTTGTCGACGAGTCCCCGATTGACGAGTTCGTCCATGGCGGGCAGCGTTTCAGCAGGATCGTAATCGCCCCGTGGAAAGTGGACGTACAGGAGGTCAAGGTAGTCGAGGCAGAGGCGTTCGAGGCTCTCCTCCGTGGAGGCGAGCACGTCCTCATACGAGAGGTTCGATCCGACCAGCTTGGTCGCAACGAACACCTCCTCGCGGGGAACGCCCGCGGTTTCGATCGCCTCGCCGACGTGTGCCTCGTTCTCGTACATCTGTGCCGTATCCACGTGGCGATACCCGGCCTCGAGGCCCGAACGGACCATCTGTACACAGTCATCCCTGTCGGTGATCGGCCACGTACCAAGCCCTATCCGTGGCATCTCCATGCCGTCCATACCGCGACCAATCGACACACCCGCATATAACTGTGGGTCCTGACATCGACTGATCCGCTTCATCAACGAGCCATCCATTCCGCCCGCAATCGGCTCCGATTCATCCCGCACTTCTCGGCGGTGTCGTCGCAACTGGCGTGAATTGTCCGCTAGGGGAGACGGTATTGTTCGGCTTTCAGCCTTCATAGAGTATTTAAACTTGACATGTATCGGTGTCATGCTGCAGGCGGCGAACGGTTTAATGCCCCCTGTGAGAAATAGCTGCGTCAGATGACACGTGTTACTGCAGCCGTTATCGGGACAGGACCAGAACCAGACAACATCATCTGGGGCGAGAGCGCGGCGATGGCCTACCGCCACGGCGACGCCTACCGCGAAATCGAGGGCTGCGAACTGATCGCCTGTGCGGACATCGTCCGGGAGAACGCCGAGGACTTTGCCGACGAGTTCGAGATCGACGACGGCCGGGTGTTCGAGAACTTCGAGGAAATGCTCTTCGACACGGAGCCGGACGTCGTCAGCGTCTGCACCCCGGTTCCGACCCACGCCGACCTGGTGGTCGGAGCCGCCGAGACCAAGGTGCCGGGCGCGATCCACTGCGAGAAGCCCATGGCCGACACCTGGGACGGATCGAAACGGATGGCCCGTGCCGCCGAGGAAAACGGCGCCCAGCTCACGTTCAACCACCAGCGTCGCTTCGACCCGACCTGGCAGGAGGCTTCCCGGCTCCTCTCTGATGGCGTGATCGGCGACGTCGAGCGCGTCGAGATGGGCGGGAAGAACCTCTACGACTTCGGTTCCCATCTCGTGGATCTCTGCAACCACTTCGTCGGCGAACGCGAGGCGGAGTGGGTGCTCGGACAGGTCCACTACGACGAGGAGGACGTCCGGTACGGCGTCCACAACGAGAACCAGGGGCTGGCGATGTGGTCGTACGGCGAGGGCGTCTTCGGCCTGGCCTCGACGGGCTACGGCTCGGGCGCGGACGCGATCGGCGCCCACCACCGAATCCTCGGCACCGAGGGTGTCATCGAGGTCGCCTCCGAAGAGAACGACGCCGACGTTCGGTACAAGACCGACACGAGCGGGGGTTGGGAGGAAATCGAAACCGAGAGCGCTCCCGCGATCGAGCGCGCGATCTCCCACGCGATCGACTGTCTTGAGTCGGGCGAGGAGCCAGTCATCTCCGCCGATCACGCGCTCCGAGCGACCGAGATCATCTTCGCGGCCTGGGCGTCCGCGCGCCGCCGGGGCCGAATCGAACTTCCTCTCGAGGAGGGCGGCAACGCACTTACCGAAATGGTCGAAACAGGAGAGCTCGCGCCGGTCGCAAGCGAGGATGACAACGAAAGCGGGGACGAGGAAGAATGACCTCGATCCGGAATCACAACACGGATACGGAAAGGGTGTGAGCCCGACCCATGGCACGAACCGCGATCAATCTCTACAGCGTGCGCGACCTCGACGAACCGATGCTCGAGGTCCTCGATCGGGTCGCCGACGCGGGCTACGATGGCGTCCAGTTCTCCGGCGGGCTTCGGGACGCGGACCCCGAAGATGTCGTCGAGAAGCTCTCGGAGACGGGCTTAGAGACGACCGGCGCCCACGTCGGCATCGACGACCTCGAGTCCGATCTCGCGGAGAGCTACGGCCTCTACGGCGACCGACTGGGATGTGCGAGCGCGGTCGTCCCCTATCTCGGGGATGAACACTTCGAGAGCGAGGCGGCCGTCGGCGACACCGCAGAACGGCTGAGTGAGCTCGCTGAGGAGGCCGCGGAGTACGACTGGCCGATTCACTATCACAACCACGCCCACGAGTTCGTCGATATCGCCGGGGAGACCGCCTTCGAACGGCTGGCCGACCTCGCTCCGGAGGTCGGGCTCGAACTCGACGTCGGCTGGGCGCTCGTCGGAGGCGAAGATCCCGTGGGGCTGATCGAGCGCTACGGCGACCGGATCGATCTCCTGCACATGAAGGACTTGGTCACCGACGAGAAACGGGGCTTCCGGGAGATCGGTGACGGAGACGTCGACATAGCAGCGTGTGCCGAAGCTGCCCGGAAGGCGGAGGTCGAGTGGCTCATCTACGAACACGACGAGCCCGAGGACCCCGCGGCATCGATCGAGACCGGCGCGGCGGTCCTCAACTCGATCTAAACCAGAATGTGTAGGGGAAATTATTATTTCGGGGCCTGCCTCACACTTTTGGGAGTCGAATACGCTAGTCACGAAGTCGTCAAAAAACTCACTGTCGAAGCTGGTCGGCCTCTCCGTGGCATCCCGATACTGGGCAACGTTCGAGTTCACGCTCCCGACAAGCGACTTGTTCTCCAGAACGAAATCGGCGTGCAGCGTCCCGCCGTCCACCTCGAACTCCCACGGCTCCGGGATGCCCAGCAAGACGCCGACGCCGTTCGGCGCGAGCGCCTCGATGGTCTCGAAGGTGTGGGGCGCGTAGCCGGTCGCCTCGTAGACGAAGTCCATCGGCTCGTAGGCGTCGGGAACGTCCGCGACGGACGTCTCCCGGGAGTCGACGTAGGTTGCACCCATGAACCAGTGACGCCAATGGTCGGGTCCGGACGCTCGCGGCGCCCAAGGCAATAGCAGCGCTCGAAGTCGTCGCCGTCGACCAGCATCGCTAACGTCAACAGCCCTAGGGGCCCGTGACCGAGGACGAACGCACTCTCGGGGTCCCACTCGAACGCTGACCGGGTCGCGAACGCGTGCTCGAACCCTTTCTCGGAGTTCGAGATCGGTTCGACCAGATAGACGTGTTCCCACAGCTCTTCGGGAATTGAGATCAGGAACTCCTCGGGGCTGGTGAAATACTCGGCCATGTAGCCGTGTGCGCCGACGATGCCTCGCTTGACGTACTCACCGGCGGGAGCCACGTCGGGCTCTCATCGCTCGAATTATTCGGTCGTCGACTGGCCAACGGGCGGTCGCCGAACCGTCGGGACGACGAAGTCGCCCTCGGTGAGATCGGTGTCGTTGGCGTCCTCGACGACTCCCACGGCTTCATGGCCGAGCACCTGAAAGTCGCTGCCTTCGGAGAACCCGCCGTGATTTCCACTGATGACTTCGTGATCGGTGGCGTCAATGCCGATTCGGAGCGTTCTGACGAGCGCCTCGCCGACAGCGGGCTCCGGACGATCCATCTCGACGACGGTCGGTCGCGTCTCTCCACGTCGAACAGCGATTGCCTCCATGAACAGACAGTCCGTCGAAATCGGTATGATTCTTTCGCAATCGGGGACCGGCCGAACGCGTCTGCGGGCTACTCGGTTAAATCGAACGGAGGCGTGGCGTCCTTGGGCAGGGGAGAGTCGTACGGCTGGCCGTCGGTTTCCCGCTCAAATTCCTCCCACGCCTCGTCTATCGTCGTCGAATCGGTCATCAGGTCGTAGGCCGACCCGGCCAACACCTTCGCGACGAAGTTGACGCTCTTTCGCCCGGGGCCGCCGTACATCGATACTGCTTGCCACGAGTGTCCGGAAACCCCTATCGGTAGAGCGGCGGCTCGAAATTGCCCCGTCGCCGTGTTCCAACTCACGTCCGCGACGTCCGTCGAACCGTAATGCAGTTCCCCCGCACCGCTGTCGGCTTTGACCGGTTCCGAACAGAGCGCCCGTTCCCGCACTTCCGCCCGAATCTCCTCAGGAGCGTCTTCGACCTGACTCTCTATCGTCTTTGCGGGGACTGTCTCTTGGAGTTCGGCGGCGAACGCTCGGTCCTCGTCGGTGTACTCGATCGGGCCGACCGCCTGCATATTTTCCCAGATAACCTCCGTTACCGTCTCGTTGGGGAGGTACTCAGAGATACCCGTCATGAGATTCCGGTCGACCGTCGTCTGGGTCATCTTCGCGGCTCCCTCGGCGACGTCCGTGACCCAACTGCTGATCCGGTCGACCTCGTCTCTGGTCGGTGCTCGGACGTAGTACCAGACCGTCGCCTCGGCTGGAACGACGTTCGGTGCCGTACCGCCCTCGGTGATCGCGTAATGGATTCTGGCCTCGTTGGAAACGTGTTCGCGCATGTTCTCGACGCCCGTGTTCATAAGTTGGACGGCATCGAGGGCACTGCGACCGGATTCAGGTGCACCAGCTGCGTGCGCCGAGATGCCCTCGAACGTGAACTTGACCGAATCCATCGCGAGCGTCGGCCGCCAGTCGGGCTTACTGATCGAGGCCGGATGCCACGCCAGTGCTGCTTCCAGATCGTCGAACACGCCATCCCGTGCCATGAAGGTCTTCCCGTCGGCGTTTTCCTCGGCCGGACATCCGTAGTAGGCTATCGTCCCCTCTAACTCGTCGCGCTCGATAGCGCGCTTGACGGCGACGGCACCACCGAGCGACCCGACGCCGAACAAATTGTGACCACAGCCGTGTCCCGGTTTCCCTTCCTCGACTGGCTCTCGTTCGGTCGTCACTTTCTGCGATAATTCCGGCAGGGCGTCGTACTCCCCCAAGATTCCGATTTTTGGCGACCCCTCACCGTAGGAAGCGACGAACGCCGTTGGCATATCGCTGACACCCGTCCTCACGTCGAACCCTTCCTCTCTGAGCGCCTCGATCAGTATCTGCGAGGATTCATGTTCGTGGAGGCCGAGTTCCGGCGTCTCCCAGATTTGCAGTGCGAGATCCAGCAACCGCTCGCGGTCCTGTTCGACCTGATCGAACAACCAGCTCTTATTCATATATCCATCAGGAGGGTTCTTGGTGGGAATAAAGATTCTGTTTGGTCAGGCCGGCCGAAGACGTGAGTCGGTCGGCGGGTGAGTCGACTGGGACGCTCTCAGCGAGCAAGGATCGAAACGGTGGTCGAGGGCTTTGAAAGTCCCGCCCGGTTCCTCTTGCACTCGATTCGGGCACGTATTCGACCGACCGCGATGGCGTCCACGCTATCGGTCAGTGCAAATCCTCGACCGCGAATCGAACTGGGTTTTCACGCCCTGTCGTCCTCGCCCGCGTCCGAGGTGAATTCCGCGAGTCGCCGCTCCTGATCCCAGTGGGCGCGGCGGTCAACGACGTCCGAGCCCACGATCTCTCGGAGTTCGGCTTCGAACTCGACGCGGAGCGACTCGTACTCGACGTCGGACCCTAAATTCTGCAGTTCGTTCGGGTCCGCTTCGAGGTCGAACAGTTGGTCGGGGTTGTCGGGATACTAGACGTACTTGTACTGGTCCCGTCGGAGCATAAACATCCCGCGACTCGTACCCTATCTCTTACCCAAAGTCTCAGGAGTGTAGTTCGTATCCCTCCGCCCACGGCTGGGCTTCAAGTGGACTAATGAGGATCAGCCGAAGAACAAGTTTCAGGATATCGCTAGGTGACAGGACCATTCGATAGTGTTGTTTTACCACACCAAACATCCTGTGTCGAGAGTTAGCGTGATCCATGCATCAGTCCTTATTTCGAAGAAAGATATTACAACCCTATGATTGTAATTCCAGGTAGTAAATGGCCCGAGGGGCGTTCTCCCTGCCAGACGTGGGATTGGTTATTCGTTTAGTGGTTCTAAACGAATCTGTGGCCGTGGATTGGATCCTATGGATATATGACGAAAGGGTGGCCCAACGACTGGTGCCGATTAAAGATCCTTAACAGGCGTTTTGAAAGGGGAAACAAGGAAATGCGCGGGTCTCATAGGAATCAGCACACTAGTTCGTAGTTTCTTTCATCGCGCGATTCTCCCGAGACACCGTTTTCCTTGCGAGGGCCTCCGACTATCCACGCTGATCCCTATCAGTGGTCGCCATCGGTCGCCTTTCGCCCTCTCAAACCGAACTTCTCTGAATCCATTGAAAAGTAGCGCTGCACTCCCTGACTAATGTCACCGAATACTGTGGATCTCGATTGACAAACGGATACCAAGTTAAATTCTAGTAATATTATTATTGAATAAATGATAGTCCAGTTTCTATTTCGTCAAGAATACTTCCTTGAGCGGGTTCGCGCTCGCTGTCGAGCGAGAACAGGAGGTAGATCACGTTGAAATCCACTACCTGGGAGGGAAAGGTATTTGTTGACGGTCCTAGGTTGTAGTCCATGATGATCCAAAGCTTATCGGTTGGTTGCCGAACGAGCGATCGGTCACGGAACCTCATGTTGGGAGGTAGCCATGGCCGTTGAGACGAAATACGCCGAGTGGCGCCGTGAGAACCCAGTGATCGACATGCATACCCACATCAGTCTCGAGCGTCTCGACGACGCCGTCCAGTTTATGGATGATAACGGGCTCGAGGCGATGGTCGACATCACTGGCCACACCGGCGATCCGTTTCACGGATTGATGGAAGCTCGCGAGGAGTACGATGGGCGGTTTGAGGCCTTCGGCGGATTCGATTTTGAAGACTTCGGAACCGACGGCTGGATCGAGCGCGAGATCGATCGCATGGAGCGATACGTCGAGGCGGGTGCCGTCGGTTTCAAGATTCATAAGGCCCTCGGGCTTGAACACACCGATGAATCCGGCGAGGTGATCCGCGTCGACGACGACCGGCTCGCTCCTCTCTTCGATCGGGCGGCCGAACTGAACACGGTCATCGCCTTCCACATCGCCGACCCCAAGGCCTTCTTCGAACCGCTTACCCCGGACAACGAGCGCTGGGCCGAACTCGAGGAGAACCCCGAGTGGTGGTGGGGTGACCGCGAGGAGTACCCCTACGACTGGTGGCAGCTCATCCGCCAACTCGAACGGGTCATAGAGCGTCATCCAGAAACGACGTTCCTCGGGGTCCACTGGGGCTGTGCAGCCGAGGAGGTCGGGTACGTCGCGGACGTGATGCGGGACAACCCTAACTATCTCCTCGACGTTTCCGCACGACTGTCGGAGATCGGCCGCCACGAGGCGGAGTTCGTCCGGGAAATCTTCCTCGAGTTCGAGGATCGGATCATGTTCGGAACCGATCTCGGTGTCTGGGACCCGATCATGCTGGGAGCCCCCCAGGGCTTCGAGCCGACTCGCGAGGACGTTGAGGAGTTCTACGACGCCCACTGGCAATACTTCGAGACCGACGAGGAGGAGATCGCCCACCCGACGCCGATCCAGGGCGACTGGACGGTCGATGCCATCAATCTCCCACGGGAGGTCCTTTCAAAATTCTATACGGGGAACGCACGTCGGCACTTGGGGATCTGATCAGCGGGGTAGGCGTCCGTCGGCAGAGATCAAGAGACGTCCCGCGAAATACCTATAACACCACGCTGTCTGTGTCCATCGGATGATCGACTGCCACTTCCACGTCTGGACACAGGACGTCTCGACGCCGGAGAAACGCGCCGAACGGGCCGAACAATTCCGTCGGGAGGCCGAAGTCCTCGGGATCGACCGGACAACCCTGATCGGCGAACTCGGCGAGACAGTCGCGGAGTGTCGGGAACACAATCGTGAGATCGCCGCGTTCGTTGAGGAACATCCCGACCTCTTCTACGGTTGGGCACGGGCCCACCCCGGGTGGGGCCAAGAAGGAGTCGAGGAGTTCAGGCGTGCCGTCACGGAGGACGGTCTGGTCGGTTTCAAACACCACTTCAATGGGACCGAGGTCAACATCACTGACCCCGAGTTCTTCCCCTTCGCCGAGGCGGCAATCGAGATGGACGTGCCTATCATCTCTCACGTCATGCAAAACGAGGAGCCCTATCCAACCGAACGGCCGAGCGAGGCAACCTCCGACGACGTAGTCGAACTCGCGACTCGATACCCGGAGCTAAATCTCATCTCCGCACACATCAGTGCCGGCGGGAACTGGGAGTATCGGATCAAGAATATCGCCGACCACGAAAACGTCTTCCTCGACGTCAGCGGAAGTAACTGCGAGGCGGGTCAAATCGAGATGGCCGTCGAGCACCTCGGCACTGACCGAGTTCTCTTCGGAACCGACACCTGGCTCTCGGTCTGTGCAGGAAAGCTCGATGGCGCCGACCTCCCACCCGAGGAGAGAGCCGAGATCGCCTACAACTTCGAGAAACTCCTCCACGATGGGGTCGAGAACCGACTTGAGCCCGACGAAGTCGAAACCCGAACGGAGACCGCCTGCGAGCGATTCGCGTCGATCGACCAACCCCGGGAGGAAACGATCGTGGATGCTCATGCCTATCTCGGACGATGGCCATTTCACCCGATCGACGCGACCCCCGAGAAACTGCTTTCGGTGATGAATCGGAAGGGCATAGACAGGGCGATCGTCTCCTCACTCGGCGCCGTCTTCTATCGAGACCACGAGTTCGGCAACCGCGAACTCGCCGACGATGTCAAGGGTCACGAGGACCGGCTCGTTCCCTTCGCGACAATCAACCCGACGTTCCCCGACTGGGAAGAGGAACTCCGATACTGTATCGAGGAACTCGAGATGCAGGGGGTGCGATTGCTACCAGCCTACCACGACTACGAGATAGACGCCCCCGAGGCGGTCGCGTTGCTCGAGGCGTGTGCCGATCTCGGTGTCCCGGCGATGCTCGTTCCCGCCTTGGAGGACCAGCGCGGTCGCCACCCGCGAGTCACCCTTCGCCACTTCGAGGGGATGGGACAGGCGAAACATTGGCGCGCGAACGAAGGGAAGATCGACGACGTGATCGACCTCTTGCTTGCGGCCCCCGAGACCGACGTCATCGTGGCCGGGGCTTGGTCAGCCGGCGAGCGGATCATCCGAGAGACGACGACCGTCGACCGCCAGGACGTCCGCCTCCACAATAAGGTACGTTCGGGGGAGACGCTGCTTGTCATCGACGACCTGTTCTGTTACTGGACCCAGAACCAGGGCCGGGAGATCGCCGACTCGATCGGGATCGACCACCTCGTCATGGGCCCACAGCTCCCGTTCAAGACGTTCGAGTCTTTCTATAACTACACCGACAACCTGCCCGTCAGCGAAACCGAGAAGGACCGAGTCCGCAGCGGGAACGTGCTTGAGTTGCTTGAGTGACTTTTATCCTCGTCAAAAAAGGTGCATATTAGCATGTTATATCTGTGAGCCGAAAGCCAACTTGCTCAACCCCCCACTTTCAGTCGGTCGAATATTTATATGTGACTCAGTTAGCGCTTATATTAATTCGGACATATTATCATTCAATTGATAAAATGGATTGAGGAGGAATATAGAAATATAAATATAAATATAAATATATACTATTAGCCGAAAAAGCTTAGTATGCTAGCTTCCACGAATAGAGCGACGACCTATGTCATCAGATGTCAATGCAAGAAGCGAAGACGCACCGAACGGTCTCAAAATCACCAAACGCAACTTCATGCAGCTTCTGGGTGCAACCGGAAGCAGTCTCGGTCTGAGTGGAGCGGCCACCGGTAGTGGCATCGTCGAAGCGTTGGATGCTGACGACTCCGGAAAAGTGCAGAATGTGTACGCCGAACACACAAAAGACGATCTCCCGGAGCTCTCCGCGGATCAGACGCCAGCGGTGGGTATCACGGACCAGGGGATCTTCGGCTACGACGCGTCGGCCGGTCAGTGGGAACAATTCACTGACGAACCGGTCCAGAACCTGCGGGAAACCGACGAGGGGTTTGGCAAAGTGGATCGTCCACTCCAGACGACCGGCCCGCGGACCATCCATGTCGCCCCCGACGGCAGCGACGACGCCGCCGGTACTGAGAATGACCCTCTTGCCACGGTACAGGAGGCATTCAACCGAACGCCGGTGTTCATCTACCATGAGTGGACGATTAGTCTTGCCGATGGCGAGTACCTGACCGGAAAGGACAACTTTGCGACACGAACGGGTCTCCACCTCGTGTGGTCGGCCGACAACTTCACTTTGCTCGGTGATCCTGACAACCCCGAAAACGTCACATTAAACGCACTGAACGCCAAATTCTTTGGGAAGCTCGAGGACATTCATTTTGAGGGGATATCAGTTAAGTATTTGACTCAATTCGCTGGACCAGCATTTGTCCGTGACTGTCGCTTCCTCGGGAAGACGTACCGAAGCGGTACGACGTCGGCACTGAGCGGCAAGAACGGCGCGGTTGACGTTGGCCGGTCGCAGGTCGGCAACCGTGAGGACCCGCCAGACTACGCTATCCAGCATAGCCTCTACGACGACTATCTGCTGAAAGCCTGTGAAGTATACTCGAAGAACTATGTAGTGGACAACTCCTACAGCAAGCAAGCGCGCGTCCAAATCGCGGGCAATACCACGTGGGAGACAAGCTACGGTCTGGGAGATCCCGGGTCAGCGACGCTGATGGTCTACGACGAAACTATCTACGTCGGTGGGTTCACCACCGTGGCCGACGACTTCAACGACAACTTGCTGACCGACCGCATCACGATGAATGGAGGCGGGCACGGCGGATATCGACCCGAGTGGTCGGCATCGGAGTCGGTGCACGCTAGAAACGGCGAACTTGTCCTACCGGCAGATTCAGACGCGAAGGCGGCCGTCCCGTCGCCGGTCGGTGTCGGGACGTGGGCGTTCGACGTCAAGATTGGGACGGAGTCCGAGGGTCGGGGACCGCCGGACCACGCTCAGTCCGACGGAAACGACGATAACCCGTCGTCTGGTAGCGCTTTCGTCTACTTCCAATATACCGGGGACGGTGAGGACTACTACCGACTCCGTCTCACTCATGACGGAGAACTCGTCATTGAGAAAAGTGAGTCCGGTTCCTCGCCCACACCCGTCGCCTCGGGGTCATGGTCCGGTGACTGGGACAAGCACAGGATCGTCATCGAACGCACAAAGGACGGTTCGTCGACGGTGAGCGTCGACGGAACTGAGGTGGTAACTGGCTCTGACTCGTTCCAACCCATGGTCAGCGACGAACACGTCGTGCAGTTTGAGAACGGACTAAACGCACAGTTCCGAGTGGACAACCTCAGGATCGAACAGGACTAATACCGCTAAACGGTCGCTACGGAGTCAAAGAGGACAAGGGCACCGTATCAACGATGCGCGACACGAATGATTCTGCTGGATGTGTTTGGGCGGGATCGGTCGCAACGGATCTGTTGCAGCAGGTCCGCTCGCGTGACGGCGTTACTGACTCAGGTTTGAACGAGGAGTAACGTTATTTCGGTCGAGCGTGTTGGTCCCGCCGGTATGACGACAGGCGTTTCCATCCACGACCCGGATCGGGCCTACGAGGGGTATACACTCTTCAACGAGACCTACCAGTTCCCAGAGGATGCCCCCGACGGAAAGGGGAAGATCTACCTCGTCGATATGGATGGCGAAGTCGCCCACCGTTGGGAGGTCGAGACGGCCGTCCAGTCTCATTGTCATCTGCTTCCAAACGGGAACCTCCTCTACCCGACGCGGGATCGGTCGGACATCGCGGAGGCCGGGCTCCGCGAACTCGATCCCGGGAGCAACGTCGTCTGGTCGTATCACTGCCGGATCGACCACGACTTCCAGGTCATGGAGAACGACCACCTCCTCGTGCACACGATCACCGACACCATGGTGCCCGAACTGGGACCCGAACTCAAGCGAAACCCCTACTTGGTCGAGATAGATCGGGATAAAGAGCTCCACTGGGAGTGGTTCGGCGAGGACCACGTCGGCGAACTCCGTGAACTCCTGTCCGCCGAGGACTGGGCGTTCGTCGAGGACCGCATCGAGAACGAGTACTCGTTCGACTGGGCGCACAACAACACGGCCCAGATCATCCCGCCTAACGAGACCGCCGAGGCCGAACGCGAGGTAGGTGGTCCGGTCCGTTTCAGACCCGACAATATCGTCTTCTCCTACCGGAGCCTGGACGTGATCGGGGTCATCGACTACCCCAGCGGCGAGATCGTCTGGGCATGGGGGCCGAGCGAACTCGACGGCCAACATCTTCCCCACGTGCTTGAGAACGGCAACCTGTTGATCTTCGACAACGGCGACGTTCGGGGCTGGTCTCGGGTGATCGAGTTCGACCCGCTTGCCGAGGAGATCGTATGGGAGTACACCGGCGATCCCAGAGAGGAGTTCTACTCGCCGTTCATCTCCGGCGCCAGACGACTCCCGAACGGGAACACGCTCGTTTGCGAGGGGATGAAGAAACGCCTCTTCGAGGTCGCGCCCGACGGCGAGGTCGTCTGGGAGTTCACGAGCCTGTTCGGCGAACCCGGATCGGTGGGGAACGTCTATCGGTGCCGGCGCTACTCGCCTGCGTACGTCGAGCCGTTGCTCGACGCGAGTTGAGTCGGCTGGATCGGGCGAGGTCGGCCTCGGGCCGGACCCCCCGACCGTTCCGACCCGGGTTATCCGTCGCTCCGGCGACCGCCGACGCGTTCGGCGAGCGCCGTCGCTGTCGAGAGGATCCGGCCTTCGGTCGTCGGCGCGTACAGCCCGTCCTCGAACGACTGCCAGGATTCGTACCCTCCTTCGGCGAGCACCCGTCTCGTCGGGAGATAACCCGTGTTGTTGGCGTAGGCGGCGACCCACAGGGGTGCGGCGAATCGGTCTTTCAACTCGAGGGCAAACTGGGCGAGTACCTCGCCCGACAGCGAGAGGAGCGTGAGGTCGGTGCCGAAGCCGATCGCCTGGATCGGGTACGGCCGGTGGCCGGTCACCTCGCGACCGATCTCCCGACCGTTTTCCTCGAGAGGCGTCTCGATGTCGAGACCGACCTCGTCGGCAGAAAGCCGGAGCGGGCCCCTGACCGGCCGCGATTCGGTCACAAGTGCGCGTTCGACCGCCGTCACGACGGTGTCGGCGTGGCCACGGACGAGTTCCCTGGACCCCTGGGGGTAAGCTTTCTGATCGCCGGCGCAGCCGATGACGAAGAGCGCGGTCGCGTCGGGGTACCGCTCCTCGAGTTCGGCCATGGCGTACCCTGGCCAGTCGCCGTTAACCTCGTTGCTGTGGGCCATTCCAACCGTCGGGTGGCAGGCGTAGCCGAAGAGGATCGCCTTCGTCGTTCCGTCCACGGTTTCGGCGGTCAACACCGGCAGGTCGTGATCGACCGGCCCGTCCGGCCGCGGGTCGAATGCGATCCCCTCCTCGGTCGGCCGGCGGCGGTTCAGGGCGATCGCACACTGCGCGTGGGTGTACGACAACCCAGCCGGCTCAAGGTCGGACAGGGCCTCGCCGATCACCTCGACCAGTGTCTCGTCGACCCGGTCGCGATAGGACGCCACAAGCGTCTCGTCGCGGTCGTAGTCGGCCTCGAGACCCTCCTCGTGGAGGTCGTAGTCGGGGCCGTAGTGGGTGTGGCTCGGGGTGATGAACAGCGCCTCAGGCTCGAGGTCGAAGCGTTCGGTACACTCCCGTTCGAGGAACGCCCGCTGGGTCTCGAAGACGAACAGGAGTTCGTATGAGAGGGCGACGAGACGGCGTCCGGTCCGATCCTCGACGGCGACCGCCCGCGCGTGGATATCGTGTTCGACGCCCTCCATCGGTCCGTCCCGTGCCGCGAAGCCGACGAGGTGGTGGGGATCGTTAGGATCGGGCGTGATGTCAGCTGTCGCCGTCCCGACCCGCCACTCCTGGGCTGTGTCCCGGTCTGGTGTCATCGGTCGGTATCGGGTCGGACACCTCTAATAGATATCCGTTCCCCCCGAATCGGGGCGAGCGTTCAGTCGTTCTCCCGTCTTCGTTCCCCAAAACAACGCCACGGACGTTGCTTCCGAGCTGATGCCTTCAGTCGTGTTCGCCGGTCGTCTCTCGGAGCGTCGCCCCAACTGGTTCGCCCTCGAGCCGAGAGAGGACGTCGCCGGCCTCGCGTGCCTCGGCGAGGATCTCCAGGCACTCGCGATAGACCGCGAGCATAGTCTCGACATCGTCGTCTGTGTGGCTGTAAGAGGGCATGTGCCCGCCTGTAAAGAGTACGCCCCGTCTGTGGGCCTCTTGCATGACAAGGCTCTTTGCGAGTTGGCCCCCCGAGAACTCCGCGTTAGCATCGAGAACGGTCACGTCCTCGTCCTCGAACCCGATCATGAACCGAGGGGCATAGCCGTGAGCACCGGTCAGGTCATCTACACCAATCTCGCGTGCGATCTCGTTGTAGCCGTCCCGCAGACGCTCGCCCTGTCGGAACACATGCTCGTGAACATCTTCCTCGCGCTGGACCGTGATACAGGCTTTCGCGGCAGCTAGAGGAACCGCGTCGCCGGCGTAGGTCATCGAGTAGAAGAAGTCATCGTCGGCAATTGTCTCCATGTACTCGCGCTGGCCAGCGAGAGCCGCGATCGAGTAACCGTTAGCCATCCCCTTAGCGAAACAGGCTAGATCCGGTGTTACCCCGAAATACTCCTGGGCCCCGCCGAGAGCGAACCGAAAGCCTGTCAGCACCTCGTCGAACACCAAGAGTGCGTCCTCCCGGTCAGCGATCTCGCGGAGGCCCTCAAGGAAGTCGTCTTCGGGTTCCGCCAGGTTGACCGCGGTCGTCACAATCGCCGCGACGTCACCGGAGTGTGATGCAAAGATCTCCTCGACTCGGTCCAAGTCGTTGTAGTCGAAGCTCTCGGTATGCTGGCCTACGGTATCGGGAATACCGGCCGTGAAGGGGGTCTCGCACATCCAAACGTCCGGCCAGCCATGGTAGCCCTGGGTGGCGATCACGTTCCGGCCCGTGTGGGCACGGGCGACCTTCGCCGCGAGCGTCGTGGCGTCGTTGCCGCTCTTGGCGAATCGGACCATCTCTGCACAAGGGACCGAATCGGCGACGAGTTCAGCGACCTCGACGTGCAACGGGTGGTCCATGGTAAACATGGTTCCTTCTTCGACCTGTTCTTTGACTGTGTCGACGACTTCGGGGTAGTTGTGGCCGAGCAGGATGGGGCCCAGCGCAGCGTTGCACTCTATGTACTCGTTGCCGTCGGCATCCCAGACGTGGCTTCCCTCCCCCCGTTCAATGTGAGTCGGCGAAATCCCTTGGACGAACTTGTTCGGGCTCTTGGAGCCGGTCTGTGCCGCATCTGGGATCAGATCCGTCGCGCGCTCAGTCAGTTCCTGTGATCGACCGATCGACCGATCGCTCGACACCGGTGGCGAACCGCGGGACATTATCCGGAATCTTACTGCCGTCGGTGATAAGCCCTTCGCTAACTCTCCACATTCGTCTCCGGAAGGTCACATCTGGAGCCACGTATCCTGGCGGTTGGCCTGAACAGTTATACGGTCGTCGTCCGATTCCTGACTATGATCGGAGGCATCAACCGCGGCGCCGCGATCGTTTGGGGATGCCGGGATGAGAAGACGAATCCAGTCGGGGTTGCCTAATGGTCACCCATGAAGCCCAGGTCCGGGCAGGAGCAGCCACCGAGGACGTCACTCCAGGGAAGGCCGTCGTGATGAGCGGATATGGCGCCCGTGAGGGTCCTTCGACTGGAATCCACGACCCGCTTTCGGTGACGGCACTCGTCCTCGCCGACGGAGCGGTCACGGTCGCGGTCATCTCCATCGACGTGCTGAATGTCTCCCGTGAGTTCACCAGCGAGGTTGAGAGCGCACTCATGGACGAGGGAATCGATCTCGATTGTCTCCTCCCGGTCGCGACCCACACTCATGCCGGACCGTACGTTCCCGCGCGGGCGCTCGATGTCTCACCACCACTACGGACCGACCACGACGTCTCCGAAACCGTTGCTCGACTCCAGTCGAAGGTCGTCCGCGCGGTCGAAACCGCATACGGCCGCCTCGAGCCTGCGACGATTCGACTCGGGACCGCCATCGAGGCAGAGGTTCCGGAGAACCGGCGGGCAGCGGGCGGGGTCAGCGGCCACGTTCGGATGCCGAGCGGAGAGACAGACCCCGAAGTGACGGTCGCGCTCGTCGAGACCGATTCTGGGACCGAGACGGTAGTCTACAACTTCGCCTGCCACCCCGTCTGTACGACCGCCGAGGAGACGCTGCTGTCGGCCGACTGGCCCGGATTCGCCCGGGATCGGATCCGTGCCGAGCGGGACGCCCACGTTCTGTTCGTCAACGGCGCTGCCGGCGACATCAACCCCCACGGATCCGGCGACCGGCGCGGAGACCTTGGCGTCTACGAGTACATGGAGCGAGTCGGGCACCGCGTCGGCGACGCCGTCTGTCGGGCCGTCGCGGACGCGGAATCCGCCGACCGGACAGTCGAGCGCGCGCCCCTCTGTATCGAACGTGCCGACCTCGCACTCCCGGTAAAATCGACGCCACCGGCCGGACTGATCCGCGATCGGATCGCCGAGCTCGAGACGACCCACGAGGATCTCGACCGGGCGGGCGAAGAGGCTGGGTACGCGAACGTCAGCGCGGACCTCCAGTACGCGAGGGAACTGCTTGCGATTGCCGAGTGGGACGCCCACCGACTGCCTGCCCGGCTCACGTACGTCGAGATAGGTGACCTGGGAATTCTGGGAATGCCGGGGGAGATCCTCGTCGCCCATGGCCTGGCGTTCAAACGGGAGGCCGAAGTCGGGACGCTGATGCCCGTCGGATACGCCGGCGGGTACGTCGGCTACTTGCCAACGCTCTCGGACCTTGAACGGGTCGGTTACGAGGTCCGGACGATGAAGGTCGCCCCCGAAGCGATCGTTGAGTTCCGGGAGGCCGCCCTCGGGCTCGTATCCGGTGACTCGCGAGGGTCGGAACGGCACGTCAGTCGATAGGAGGCTCGACAGGGAGTCCTCGACTGGGCGATTGATCTAGGACCCAGGGAGGAGGTCGATGAATCCCACGGAGTCTCACAACCCTCGATACAAGTACAGCTATGGTCCCGGACCGAGACGATTCGGACCAGACAATGCCTACCGACGCCAACCAAACGGTCGTCTTCAGTGACGTCGCAACGGTTACAGTCGAGGACCGACCGATCCCAGACCCGGGGACTGAACAGGTGCTGATTCGTTCTGATCGGACCCTCGTGAGCACTGGGACGGAGCTTACCGTCCTCTCGGGGGACGTCCCCGCCGGGTCGACCTGGGACGACCACATTGAGTATCCGTTCACTCCCGGCTACAACAACGTCGGGACGGTCGTCAAGGCT
Source organism: Saliphagus sp. LR7 (assembly GCF_003344565.1). Classification (NCBI taxonomy): domain Archaea; kingdom Methanobacteriati; phylum Methanobacteriota; class Halobacteria; order Halobacteriales; family Natrialbaceae; genus Saliphagus; species Saliphagus sp. LR7. The sequence goes on from NZ_QPND01000016.1 coordinate 30,848, forward strand.
GGTGAAGACGTCGAGGGGATCACCGAGGGACAGCGGGTCGCCACCTACGGCTCCCATGCCGAATACGTCAGCGCCGACGCAGATGCGTGTCGGCCCATTCCCGAGGGGGTGAGCGACGATGCCGCCGTCTTCTTCACGATCGCCGAGATCGTCATGAACGGCATCCGTCGCGGCGAGGCGACGTGGGGCGAACACGCCGTCGTCTACGGACTCGGCCTGCTCGGACAGCTCGCAGTCCGAATCAGTCAGGCGGCCGGGGCCCGCCCCGTGGTTGGCTTCGACGTGGCCGACTCGCGCCTCGAATATCTCCCCGACGACCCGGGCGTTGTCGGAGCAAACCCCATCGAGGACGACGCCACGACCGTGGTCCGGGATGCCTCCGGTGGCCGTCTCGCCGACGTCGTCTTCGAGCTGACCGGTAACCCCGACGTCATCGCCGACGAGTTCGATGTCCTCCGAGATCAAGGTCGGTTCGTTGTCCTGAGCAGTCCACGAGGGGAGACTGCTTTTGACTTCCACGACCACTGTAATTCGCCGAGCTACACGATTATCGGCGCTCACAACTCCTCTCATCCCTCCGTTGCCACGCCGAGAAACCCCTGGACCCAACACCGACACGCCGAACTGTTCTTCGAGTACCTTGCCGACGACACGTTCGGGGTCGAATCACTGATCAGCCACCGCGAACCCGTTTCCGAGGCTCCACGGCTCTACGATACGTTGCTCGCTGACCGGACCGACGCGATGGGCGTCGTCCTCGAGTGGTAGGCCATCCCGAATGGGGCGAACCGGAACCCAGAGCTCATCGGTTGGAATTTACTCGATGGCGCCGGCGTTCTCCTGGATCTTCCGAATCGCCGCGGCCACGGACCGAATCCCCGGCTCCTCGGCGAGTAACAGCCGGTGACTGTAGGTGACGTTCGTCTCACAGACTTCCTCGGCGCCGGGGAGGTGGTGGTTTGGGTAGTCCGGAAGATCGGTTCCCGGTGGGAGGAGCCGACCGACCTCGGTGCGGAAAAAGGCTGGCTGGCGGTAGAGGGGCATCTCGTAGCCATCGCTGACGGGGACGCCCTCGGCCCGCAGCGCCTCGAGAAAGCGGTCCCGGGAGAGTCCGTCGAACGCCCTCGCATCGTACCGAAAGTTCTCGACGCAATAGCCCCGGGACGTGATCCGGTCATCACGTGGTTTCGTGTGGATCCCCTCAATCGACCTCAGCTCCTCTACGAGCAGTTCCTCGTTTCGCTCGCGCCGACGGTTCTCCTCGTCGAGTTTCTCGAGTTGGCCGAATGCGAGCGCGGCACTCATCTCCGAGAGTCGACAGTTCGAGGCGAGATGATAGAAGTAGTATCCCGTCTCACTCCGGCGCCGGCCGATGTTCGCCATCGTGCGCGCCCGGTCCGCGAGTACGGGGTCGTCAGTGGTAACGATCCCACCCTCGCCGCTTGGGAGAGACTTGGTTTCCTGAAAAGAGAAAGTACCGAAGTCTCCGAAGGTGCCGACTTTCTCGCCACGCCACGCCGAGCCCTGGGCGTGGGCTGCGTCTTCAATCAGGAACAGGTCTTCGTCCTCGATAATCGGGAGAAGCCGGTCCATGTCCATCGGATACCCCGCGAAGTGGACGCCGACGACCCCGACAGTCCGGTCGGTGATGATCTCCTCCAGGTGGTCAAAGTCGATGTTGTACGTCTCCGGATCGGTATCGACGAAACGGGGGATAGCGCCTACCGCAGGGACGGCGCCCGCGCTCGCGATGAACGAGTAGGAGGGAACGATCACCTCATCGCCAGGTTCAACGCCGACCGCCCGGAGCGCAAGTTCGATCGCGACTGTCCCGTTGGCGACCGCGATGGCGTGCTCGGCGTCGTGGTAGTCGGCGAACGCCGTCTCGAGGCGGTCACAGAACCCGTCGCCGTCGGTGGTCGTCCGACACCAGCGTCCGGATTCGAGGGACTCCTCGACGTACTGCCGGCTGGCGTCAGTCAGTCGCGGCCACTCGGGAACGGTCAAGTTGGCGGCGGCTTTGGATCCGCCGTGGATGGCTAGCTCCGACATAGGTCGTGGTCACTGATCCGAATAGTATTATAGCTACGTCTTCCCAGGGTATCTTTATGCGTCATGTCTCCGATTGCAATCGTCGATAACGTGTTGGGTTCCAGGTGTGTTCCCGATGGCGGATCATTCGGAATATCGACCCCCACTCGGGCGCGGCAACCCCAAAGGGCTGCCATCAACGCCAGATCTATATCCCGTGGCACGAGCAGCCGAATCGTAGCATGCGAATCCTGTACATCGACGTCGACTCCCTGCGGCCAGACCACCTCGGCTGCTACGGCTACCACCGAGACACCTCCCCGAACATCGACGCACTGGCCGCCGACGGCCGCCGGTTCACAAATTACTACGCCTCCGACGCGCCGTGTGGTCCCTCCCGGACCGCGCTGTTTCTCAGTCGGTTTGGAATCCACACCGGCGTAATCAATCACGGCGGAATCAACGCCGATCCTCGCCGCTACGGCCACGGACGCGGGTTCAGCTACCCTGAAAAGTTCCGATCATGGATGAGCGTTCTCGTCAAGCACGGCATCCACACGACCTCCGTGAGCCCGTTCGCCTCCCGCCACGACACCTGGCAGGTCCTTGAGGGCATTACCGAGTTCCACGACCCACGGGATAGCCACGCCCACGCCCAGGAGCTGTACCCCTACGCCAAGGAGTGGCTCGCAGACAACGCCGCCGACGACGACTGGTTCCTCCACGTCAACTTCTGGGATCCCCACACCGAGTACAATACTCCCCTCGAATATGGCAACCCCTTCGAGGATGACCCTGCCCCGGAATGGCCCGACCAAGAGACCATCGAGGCCCACTACCAGAGCTACGGTCCCCACAGCGCGTTTAATCCCGAGAGCGCGAGCATTGACTGGAGTGGATCGTGGAACTTAGAACGGATGCCCGAGGAGATCGCGGATCGCGAAGACTTCAAACAGTGGGTCGACGGCTACGACACTGGCATCCGCTTCATGGACGACCACGTCGGGAAGATCTGTGATTTGCTGCGCGAGCAGGGCGTGTTTGAGGAGACGCTGATAATCGTCTCGGCCGACCACGGCGAGGCCCTCGGCGAGTTCAATGTCTACGGCGATCACCACGCCGCCGATCAGGCGACCTGTCGAGTCCCGCTAATCATCTCGGGTCCAGCGGTCGAATCGGGCGTCGACGACGATCTCCACTACCAGATCGACCTCGCACCGACCGTGACCGACCTCGCTGGGGTGGAGTCTCCTGCCGGCTGGGATGGGCAGTCGTTCGCACCCTCGGTAGCCGACGGCGAGTCCGCAGGCCGGGACTCCCTGGTGGTCAGCCAGGGCGCCTGGGCGTGTCAGCGCGCCGCGCGGTGGGACGATTGGCTGCTCATTCGCACCTACCACGACGGCGGCAAACCCGCGTTCGACGACGTGATGCTATTTAATGTCGCTGAGGACCCCCACCAGACGACGGACCGCTCAAGCGACCGTCCCGAGGTGACAGAGCGAGGCCTCTCGATCCTTCAGCAATGGCACGACGACCGCATGCTAGAGGCCGCCCGCGGCAAGAACGGGGGCAACCCCGAGACGCCCGACGGCATCGTCGATCCGATGTGGGAAACTCTCCGCGAGGGCGGCCCGCTGCACGCTCGGGAGTCACTCGGCGCCTACGCCGAATACCTCCGCGGCGAGGGCCGTGAGACCCAAGCCGACGAGATCGAGACGAAGTACGGTCTTGAGGACTGAACGGGTCCCGACGACCGCGCTCCGATCAAACGCCGTCGCGAAGGTCGGCGAACGCCTCGCTACCGTGGGCCAGCGACGCGCGGCCGTCGTCAGTCCGTCCGTTCTCACAGACGAGCCACTCGGCACCATTTCTCACGGCCGCCTCCGCACACGCCTCGGCGTCCACGACGCCTTTGCCGACGTCGGCGTGTAGGCCGTCGTCGTCTCCTGGCACCGTGTCGGTTAGGTGGACGACGGGGGCGTCCTCGCCAACGACCGCGAGCAATTCGAGGGGATCGTAGTCCGCGTGGGCCGCGAGGCCAACGTCGGGTTCGAACCCAAACCGACCGTCGGCGAACTCGACGAACCGCTCAAAGGCAACCGAGCCCTCGACCTCGACGAACTCGAAGGTATGGTTGTGATAGAGGAGGTCGACGTCGTGCTCGGCGAGGTCGGCGGCGAGACCCGCGATCCGGTCGGCGGCCTCCTCAATCCCGTTGACAGTGCTGAACGCCTCGCCGTCGTAGGAGGGAATGACGAGCGTCGAACAGCCCACCCTCTCGCAGGTCGAGACGACCTCGTCGAACGACGACTCAAGGCGGTCGATGCCGACATGTGCGCCTGCGACCGAAAGTCCGGCCTCTGCCAGCGTCTCTCGCGTTCGGTCGGCGGTCCCAGGATCCGCGAGGTCATCGAAGTGGGCGTCGTAGAACTCGACGCCGTCGAACGCGGTGCCGCCAACCCGACCGATGATGTCGGGAAGGGAGCAGCCGACGTCTCTGAGCGTGAACAACTGGATCGCGGTGCGTACCATATCTCACGGGAACCGAGCCGGGATAAAGTACTTTTGCTCGAGCACGGGGGGTGTGTCTCATCAACTGGTGGGCGATATGTTCTCGGCTGAGATATTTCTGTAGCGAACTCTCTGACGGCTACGATTCATCAGTGAACCAATCGAACAATGGATTTCCACCAGTTGATGAGACGCCACCAGCACAGGGGAAGCATTTCGCGCGGAGGTCGAATTGCTGTCGATCAGGCGTTAGCTGCTCGAGGCACAGTCGTCCGGATCGCCCAACCCTTCCGGGCCGGAAGCCGTGGGGACGAGTTCACCGTCCTCGACGAATCCTTCGGGACGTCCCGATAAGACCTCTACCATCGCCGTGCGTCCTCGTTCTAAGTCCTCCGCGTGGGCACTCGAGGTCGTCAGGTCCGTTTCCTCCCCGGGGTCGTCGTCGAGGTCGAACAGGAGTTCGCGGTCCGTAACCGGGTTCCAGACGTACTTCATCGTGCCATCGATCAGGTACTGGGTGCCGTTCTCGGGGTCGTAGCTACCGGCGGCGTGTTCGCCGTGATACCACTCGCGCCAATCCTCGCGGTCGGGCTCACGGACCAGTTCGAGTAGGTTTCGGCCCTCGACCGTCTTGGGGATCTCGACGCCGGCGACCGACAGCAGCGTCGGCATGATGTCCTCGAGACCGACCGGACGGTTGATAAGCTGCTGGCGGGGGAGGTCCATCGTGGCGGGGAACTTCAAGATGAAGGGGACCCGTGCGGACCCCTCGTACGCGTAGGTCTTGCGCCACATGTGATGGTCACCGAGCATCTCGCCGTGATCAGAACAGAAGACGACGAACGTATCCTCGAGTTCGCCGATCGTCGCCAACTTGTCGAGGACGCGCTTGAACTGATGATCGATGTGAGTGATCAGTCCGTAGTAGGCCGCCCGCGCTCGGTGAACGGTCGTCGGCGAGAGGTCAGCGACCCAGGCATCGGCCGACGGATACTCGGGAATCTTCCCGCCGTGGACGTCCTCGACCCAATCGCCCATGTATGGCTCGGGTGCCTCGCGGTCGATGTACATGTCCCAGTAGACCTGGGGTGGATCGAACGGCGTGTGTGGGCGAACGTAGGAGAGATTGAGGAAGAACGGTCGGGTCGGATCTCGCTGATCGAGGAAGTCGAGGGCCTTCCGAGTCGTCCAGTTCGTCGGGTGTTCGTACTCCGCTGCGTGCCACGGCCGAGGGTCCCAGGAATTACGCCCGAGACCGTGGGCGAGTTCGTCATACTGGCCGTCGCTTTCGCGCTCGAGCCAGCGGGTGTAGTCATCGTCAGGGTGATTCCACAGCGCCTCGTGTTGGTCCATGTCCTCGAAGCCGACATGATTTCGCGGCGGGATCGAATGGATCTTCCCGGCGAGTTTCGTCTGGTAGCCCGCGTCTCGAAGCTCGCCGGGAAGGGTGTGGTCGAACTTCCAGGGTGTCGTCACCCAGCCCGGCGCGCCGTTGGTCGCAGGCGTCTGGCCGGTCAGGAGCGATCGCCGCGCCGGGATACACGATGGAGCGGGCGTGTACGCCCGCGTAAACAGCGCGCCATCGCCGACCAAGCTGTCGATGTTCGGAGTGTGGAGCAGCGACCGACCGTCGGCGTCGGTCGGTGCCTCAGGGTCGGCCCCGATACAGTCTCCACGCTGCTGATCGGTCATGACGAATAGGACGTTCGGTCGATCAGACATACTGGCCACCTGCCCGCCGTTCCATATAGTTCTACCTCACAGATCCGGATCCACGACCTGAGCCAAGTGATACGGCTGCCAGCAAGAAACCTGTCCAGAGAACGGTTCCGGATCGAGTTTACCCGTCAGGATACCCCTCGATTTCCCCATCAAGCGTGAGCAGGTCCTCGCACGTGATCGACGCCGATCGCTGGTCGGCGACTTGGGCGATGCTCCCGACGACCGGGTTCGCGACAGGTTCTGGGATCTCCACATTAGGATACGTCGTCCGTAGCTCCGACTCGAACCTGGTTGCGACCACCTCACTCGTCCCGAACCCGCCGAGACAACCGACAATCGGCGACGGCTCGAGACCCAGCCGCTCGACGACGGCGCATGCTGCGTCGACGAGTTCAGACGCGGCGTCATCGACAATGCGCGTCGCGGTCGGGTCGCCGGCCGCTGCAGCTTCGGCGACGGGCTGGGCGAATGACGCGATGTCCTTGGCATGATCGATCTCATCGATGACTTCGGTAAACACGTCTTCGAACGAGTCGAGACCGAAGTGGCGACATGCCGCGTCGACGAGCACGGTCGGTTCGCCGCGGCCATCGTGGGCCTTCGAGGCGGCACGGAGGCCGAGCCTCGCCGCGTCGAAGCCGCTGCCTTCGTCGCCGAACAGCCAGCCCCAGCCGCTGGATCGAGCGCGTTCACCTGCTTTATTTCTTCCAAAGGCCATCGCACCGGTTCCCGAGATGACGACAACTCCTGGATCGCCGGCTGTGATCGCGAAGTAGGCCGTGACGACGTCGTTCTCAATGTAGCGTTCGTTAACGAACTCAATATCATCTAAGAACGAGGAGATGATCCCGTAGTCCTCCTCGCTATCGAGCGTACCCATACCGAACCCGCCAATGATCCGATCGGACGTGTCGGCCCCGGCCTCCGCCAGCGCTTCCCGGATCGCACCCTCAACGTTCTCGCGGGCGCCGTCCGGGCCAGCAACCCGATAGTTTCCCGGACCGCCGTTGCCGACCCCGAGCAACGAGTAAGAGTCGTCGACGACAATCGATGTAGTCTTTGTCCCGCCGGTGTCGACGCCGACGACGTACGTGGTCATACGATATGATTAGAGGGGTTCAGAAGTTGAATCTGATGATTGGCCCGTCCGGCGACACCCCTGGGAGGAGGTCGTTCCATCGAACGGGGGGTCAGGCGTCCATCTCGAACGCGTCGACGTACCGTTGGATCGATTCGCGGACCGTCCCGACGACATGGTCGTGGGGATCAGTCCCCGGTACGTGTGCCTCGACGTTCCCGTACAGCGTCTCCCGTGCTTCCCTCACCTCCGGGTCATTGAGTACGTACCGGCCGACACAGTAGGCGATGTTCCGGCGGTTTTCCGCAGCGAACGCCTTCAGTTCGTCCTCCGAAAGTTCTGCAGGCGCGAACTTCTGCCACGGCGAGTCTCGAACGGCAGCAGCCATGAACGACTCCATGAACCTCGATCGGGACGACTCGTCGTCGATCACTTCTCGCTCCATGTCCTCCAGTTCCTCTAGGCCGTCGATGATGGACGCGGCGAACTCGGGACCGACGTTGGCCGCACCGATGCCGATTTCGGGGAATTGCGACAGTTGATCGTCGTCGAGCCAATCCGTGTAGTGAACCTTGAGGAACAGTTCTCGATCGACGACGATCGACTGGAGACTGCGGGCTTTCTCCGGGTTGAAGTCGTTTTCCATGTCGATGCGCATCGTCGTTCCGATCTGACCGACGACGAACAGCAGACGGTCGCGGACGGTTTCCCGTCCAGCCTCTGCCAGCGCCTCCCAGAGAAGGTCGATATACCGCTCAAAATCATCGGCCTCGGTCATCCCGCCTGTGATCTCCTCGGTTCCGACCTCGTAGTACACTGGATCGAGTCCCTCGGACTCGCGGTAGCGTTCGACCCGATTGATTAGCTCAACCGTCCGTCGGACGACCTCCTTAAGGTCGAGGACTTCCGCTGCCCGAGCATCCTCGGTCGCGTCGACGTGGAGCACATCGAACCCGCTTTCCAGGTCCGCAATGAACAGCTCCGTCGCGTATTCCAGTGCGTCCTCGAGGGGGACGTCCGGGTCGCCACGATCACGCGTGCTCTGGTAGGGGCCGCCGTGGTCTCGTGCCACGACAGTTGGTCCGTTGTACCCGACGGTGTCGGCGGTTTCGTCGATGAACTTGATGAGCTCTTCCTGTGACCAGCCCGTATAACCCCTGTTGGCGTCCACCTGCCGGGGGGTCGCGATGAACATTGGGACGAAGTCGGCCGCAGTCGTCGCCTCCCGGATCGTCGCCTCAACAATTTCCTCGGACATGGGGCAGACGCCGAGCAGCGTCGCCTCGCCACGGCGATCGTCGAGCCACCTCTTGGTGTCGAACGTCATTCGGCAATACGTACCGCTCGAGATGACTTAACGATCCGTGTCTCCGTCCAGCCGTCGAAACTCCACCGAATCCCGTCGAACGTGACCCCCGTATTGAGACGTTTGATCCGGTGCTGCTTCGTCTTCCGTTTGAACGATTCGGATCCGACCTATGTGGGGCAAGCGGCTTGAACCGGCGTAATTTAATGGGGGTCGCTAAGAAGGATATCCCACATGCCAAGTGAACACGCGACGATCCGTGAGATCAACGACCAGCCAGCGGCACTCGAGGCTGTCGTCGAGTCGCTCGATCGAGTCAAACCGAGACTCCACGAACTGCTTTCCGGCGAGACGACGTTCTGTCTCACCGGCTGTGGTACCTCTTACTACCTCTCGCTGTCGGGGAGCGCAGTGCTCAACGAAGTGGCTTCGAGCATCGCGATCCCCGGCAGCGAGGCGCTCGTCTCACCCCACCAGCTGCCCGAGGTGGTAGACGTCATCCTCCCCGTCTCCCGGTCGGGCGAATCGACCGAGACGGTGCGGGCGACCGAGGCGCTTCAGGAGCAGTATCCCGATGCTACCGTCCTCGGGCTCACCTGTACCGAAGGGAGCACGATCCACGACCTGGCCGACATCCCGATCCTTTCGCCGGAGGGTGACGAGGAGAGCGTCGTCATGACGAAATCGTTTTCCTCGATGCTAGCCACCTTCGAGTATATCGCACGTGTGATTGAGACCGACGGCTCGTCGGTGACTGACGGGTTCGCCTCGCTTCCGTCCGACAGCGAACGAGTCATTTCAAAAACCGACCCTGTTACCCGAGACCTCGCTGGACAGAAGTTCGAGAAGAGCGTCTTCCTGGGTTCGGGTGAAACGTTCGGGATCGCCTCCGAAGCAATGCTCAAGGCCGAAGAGATGACCCTCTCTTGGACAAAGGCTTACCACACCCTCGAGTTCCGCCACGGACCCCAATCGATTGCTGATGAAGACACGCTCGTCACCGTCTTCCTTCCGGACCGTCAGCTCGATCTTCAGGCCGACCTCTTGGCGGACGTCGACGATCTAGGGGCGACCTCACTCGCGGTCGGGACCGCCGAGACCCTCAAGGCAGTCGGGTCCGACTACGCCATCGAGTTGCCTGAGCGGGATATTGGGTCGCTCCCGCTTTATGCACCGCCGTTCCAGCTGTTAAGCTACTATAGGGCCGTCGAAGCTGGCCTGAACCCCGATGAACCCCAGAACCTCACGCAGGTCGTTGAGCTGTAGTGCCGGTCTGACCTAGCTCCATCCAAACTTACATTACACGTAGGCTCGTCAGTTCGGCAAACGACCATGCAGGAGTTTCCCACGGTCCAGTCCGAGGTGGGTTCGGCGTGAAGTTCGGCGTCTTCCTGAACCAGTACTACACGCCCGAGAGCGGGTTCGAGGTCACCGACCTCTACGAACAGGCCGAACTGATGGAGCGGGTCGGGTTCGACGGCGCCGCCGTCGGCGAGCGCCACGTCCACGAGGAGGGGTTCGCGGAGGCGATCACCACCCTCTCAGCGATCGCCGCCCGGACCGAGCGCCTCGAGCTTGCGACGATGGCGCTTCTGCCGATGTGCTACGATCCGATTCGCCTCGCCGAGCAGGTCGCGATGATCGACCGCCTCTCGGGCGGCCGGATGCGCTTTGGCGCCGCGATCGGCTACCGCGAGCGCGAACTCGAGGCGTTCGGCGTTGACCTCGAGGGACGGTCGAAGACGTTTATCGAGTCGCTCTCGCTCTTGAAACGCCTCTGGAGCGAGGAGTCGGTGAGCCACGACGGCCCCGAGTGGACCGTCGAGGACGTCTTCGTCTCCCCTCGCCCCGAGGAGATGCCCGTCTGGATCGGCGGCCACGCCGACGTCGCGATCAAACGGGCGGCCTACCGCGGCGACGGCTGGATCGCAAGCGCCTCCTCGACAACCGCCGACCTCGAACACCAGATCGGCGTCTACGAGGACGCCCTTGACGAGTTCGGCGAGGACCGGGCGGACCACGAGGTCGTCCTGATGCGCGACTGCTTCGTCGCCGACTCCGTCGCCGACGCCCGCGAGACGATCGAGCCCTATCTGCTGCAGATGTACGAGTGGTACGCCCGCTGGGGCCAGACTTACATGGACGAACACGAGGTCGAAGTGGACTACGACGACCTCGAGGAGAAGTTCGTCATCGGCTCGCCCGAGGAGTGCGTCGACCAGCTCCGGGTCTACGAGGACCTCGGCGTCGACCAGGTCTATCTCCGGTGTCAGTTCCCCGGCCAGCCCCAGGACGTCACCCTCGAGACCCTGGAGCGGTTCGGCCGCGAGGTTCGTCCGGTGTTCGGGTGACCGCCATGAAGGTAGGCTATGTTGGGACTAACCACCATCACGTCGATCCGTACCTCGCGAGCATCGACCAGCTTCCGGCCGAGGTCGTCGCGGTCGCCGATCCCGAGCGGGACATGTCTACGGCTGCCGACGACCGATTCGCGGACGCGAAAGGGTACGGGACGCCGGCGGCACTCCTCGAGGAGGCGGATATCGAACTCGTCTGGTTCACCGTTTCGAACCGTGCTACGCCGGAACTCATCGGAGCCGCTATTGATCGGGGCCTTCACATTTTCACCGAGAAGCCGGCCGCCAGAACGGCCGCGGAGCTCAAGCCGATTGCAGAGGCGGCCCGACGGTCCGACAGTGTTGTCGGGACCGCCTATACGTGGCGAGCCCACCCGATCGCCGAACAGCTCCGGGAGTTCGTCTCAGATGGCTTCTTCGGCGACGTCCGGAACGTGGACATGCGCTTTTTCGCGTCGAATCCCTCTTTCCGGGCGACAGACCACTACCTGTTCGATCCAGAAGCGAGTCGCGGCGGGATTGTCCAGTGGCTCGGAGTTCACTGGCTCGATCTCCTCCCCTGGCTGCTCGATGATCCGATTACTGCGGTGAACGCTACTCTGTCCGAAGAGGAGGGTCTCGGCGTTGAGGTCGGTGCCTCGATCCAGTTCAAGATGGCATCGGGGACGATCGGTTCTCACGACTGCGGCTATTATTTGGACGAAGACCGATATGACACGTCGATTACGATACATGGCGCCGAAGGCTACAGTACATGGGACCCAATGGGCGAACGGTTCGGGTTCGATGGGACGACAGCTCTTAATCTCCACGCGCTGGGCCCACAGTGGAAAAGCACCCCTCGACGGCGGATCATCCACGAATACGAACCGACACCGGGCTATGGTGGGAAATGGGGACTGACTTTTTTCGAAGAGTTCCTCAAGGCGTGCCGTCTGAGCAGGGAGCCTCCGGCCGACCTCGATGACACCCTGACCGTACTCCAGATTCTCGACGCGATCTACGAGTCTGCGAACCGTGGAGAACGAGTCGCTGTCAGGGACTGACTAGCCGTTCTCCTCTATCCTTCAAATTTAATAAAATAGTTTTAAATGTATAGAATTAAATATTTATCGTGTCTCGGCAGAGCTGATGCGGACGATATTCTTCACGGAGACGATCGACGACTGACCGCTTTAGAGCGCGATCACGATAGCCACTGGAAGTTAGAAGTCGACGCCACCCGGGGCGCGTCGAGCCTCCCTTCGAGATCGAGGACAATTCCCTGGAGGCGATGGTCGAGGCCGGAGACCTGCCACCTTAGTACAGTGGCTCGTAGCCCTCGACGAAGGCGGCACCATCGCGGTCGACGGCGGCGAGTTCCGGGCTCCCCGGTTCGACGACGACCCCGTTTTCGAGGGCGGCCTGGACGCCGAGCAGGAGCGTCGCGGCGTCGAACAGCCAGTCGGCGTCGTCGCGCTCGCCGCGGGCGGTCGCAAGGAACGTGTCGATGAAGGGATCGTACATCCGCTCGAGTTCGGTCTCGTCGCCGTTGATCCGGGCCGTGCGAATCGTTTCACCGACGTCGAGAAAGCCGAACGCCGAGGGGTTCGTCGGGCCGTCGAAGCGCAGGGTCGCCGTCGAGCCGTCGGCGAACGAAATCGCGGTCGCCGACCCGTGGGTCGTCGGCTCGATGGCGGTCCAGTCGGCGTCACAGACCCGGCGGGCGGTGTCGGTGAGGTGGACCCCGTAGTAAAACGGGCCGTTGTAGCCGGCCGCGAACAGGTCGTGGCCCCCGTCGTCGTCGCGCATGTCGTCGATCGAGGGATGGTGGGGAACCGCGGATCCCCCACAGATCGGGGTTCCGGAGCGGTCCGCGGTGGCTTGCAGTACCTCGACGTCACCGAGATGGCCCGCGATCGGCTTGTCGATACACGTTGGGACGCCCGCCTCGAGAAAGCCCTCGGCGATCGGGCGGTGGCGGTCCCAGTCGGCCGTGAGCACCATCGCGGCGTCGACCTCCTCGACCATCGCGTCCGGGCGGTCGTAACGGACGGCACCGTACTCCTCGCGGAACGCAGAGACGTACGACTCCTCGCGGACCTTCCCGCCGTCCCAGACGCCGGCGACGGTCGCGTCGGGCCGGTCGTCGATCGCCGCCGCGAACTTCTCGGCGTGGCTCGTGTCGAGTCCGAGGATCCCGACGTCAATCATCCGCTCATCCCTCTCAACGAACTAGCACGGCACATCTATCCGTTCGTCCGTACCGACCGGCTTAGTCTTGATTGATGGTCCCAGTATCCACCGGTTTCTCAATTCCAAACAAAATCATACCCGTTATTTCAATCATCGGGCTTAAATTTCAGCGATGTAGTTGTGGTTGTCGTTGAGGGCGCTGGCGTCCTCGGGGAGCAAGGCGACCACGAGACAGTCGGCATACGTCTCGAAATACTCGACGAGCGCGGCGATCCGATCCGAATCGATCGCCTCGAGGGAGTCGAGCAGCATGAACGGGACCTGCTCGTAGACGTCGTGGACGAGGTAGCCAGCGAGCGCGAAGACGAGCCCCGTCACCTCGCGTTCGCTCTCCGAGAGGTGTTCGATCCGGTCCTCGTAGCTCGTTCCGTCGGCCGTCGACCGGATGACGTGGAGGTCGAAGGCGGTCCGCTCGACCTTCCGGCGGCCCTCCTTGACCGTCCCCTCGCGGCGTTCGATCCAGATCCGGTCGATGTTGGCGTAGTCGAGAATCGAGAGGATCGAGGACATGTGTTCGTTGAACGCCTCGACGGCGTCGTCCTCGATCCGGTCGACCCGCGTCCGGAGGTCCGCGAGTTCGTCCGTGATCTCCTCGCGCCGTTCTTCAAGTTCCTCGCGCTCCTCGATGGTCGTCTCGAGTTCGGCGATCCGGTCGTCGACCTCGCTTCGTTCGTCCTCGAGGTTCTCGATCTCGATCTCGAGGCCGTTGGCGTCGCGGTGAGCTTCGAGGACCTCGCTGTAGTCGGTGTCGTCGAACGATTCGGTCTCGTCCTCGAGCTCCTCGACGCGGTCTTCCTGGTCGGCGCGCTCGTCCTCCAGGTCGTCGATCCGGTCGCCGTGGGCCGCGAGGTCGTCCTCGATCGAGTCGAGGCGCTCCTCTAAACGCTCGCGGCGGTTCCGGTGTTTTCGGAGCTCCTTCTGGCGGCTCGTCAGGTCGTCGATCTTCTCTTGAAGCTCGTTTCTGTCGGCGAGTTTCGACTGGTGGAGCTCCTGGAGCCGTTCGAGGGTGGATTCGATGGCGTCGCGTTCGACCTCCGAACCACAGGTCCAACAGACGACCTCGCTGTCGCCGGCCAGCAGGCGGTCGGTGACCGCGTCGTCCTCGCCCATGGTGTCCCCGAGGTCGATGCCGCCGTCTTCGAGCCGCTCCTCGTTGAACCGGACGACGCTCTGGAGTTCGTTCAGCGTGGTATCGAGGTCGCGCTTGCGCTCGCGAAGCTCCTGGACCCGGCCCTGAAGGCGCTCGGGGGACTCGTCGCCGTCCTCCTCGTCGGAGACGTCGACAAGGTCGGTTTCGAGGCGGTCGCGTTCGTTCTCGAGTTCGGTGCGGCTCTCGCGTTCGGTCTCCAGATCGTACTCGACGGACTCGAGCTCTCGGCGGGCGCTACGGAGGTCGGCGAACGTCGACTCGAGTTCCTCTTTCCGGCTCTGGCTCTCCTCGACGTCGGCGTCGAGGTCGTCGAGTTCGACCTCGACCTCCTCGAGTTCGGCTTCCAGATTCTCGATCTCGTCATCGATCGAGACCCGACGCTCCTCCAAGCCGGGGAGTTCGTTCTTGAGGTCGTCGAGGTGGTCGAGTCGGTCGTCGATCTCGCGTTTCTCGTCCTCGAGTTGGCGGATCTCGGCCTGGATCTCGTCGGTGTCGATCGGGCGCATGATCAGCTCCTGGAGGTCGTCGCCACGACTGACGACCCGGCGGGCCTCGTTGGATTCCAGCAGGAACGCGAAGAGATCGGCGAGTTCGGCGTCCTCGAGGTAGGGCTCGCCGTCGAAGACGACGGTGTCGTTCCGGCGGTAGAGCGACCGGCTGTAGCGGCCGTCGTCGAAGGAGAGTTTGACCTCGCCCTCGTCGGCGTCGCCTTTCAGCGAGGAGCGATCGCTGCCGAGGGCAGCCATGATCGCTTGAAGGAACGATGTGCGGTTGGTGGCGTTGCGACCGGTCAACACGTTGATGCCGGGCTCGAGGGAGACACGGGCCGAGTCGATCCCACCGATGTTCTCGGCAATAACCTCTACTGGTGTCTCGATCGACTTTGCTACGGACATATGCTCCTTTACCCCTTCAACCATATAAATACGGTAACTTTGACGAAGGACGACATCGCAAGCGATTGTCTGATATGTACTTCCTATTGGGTGCGGGGAGATAGCAAAGTGATCATGAGTAGGAAGAAAATCAGGACCCCCTGAGTTAGAATTATTGAAGGCTTCCTCGTTTAAACCTTCCAGGCTAAATTTGACAACAAGCACATAAGAATTGTATAGTGGTAGGCATAATTCCGAGCGTAGTTATAACCGCGGATGACCACTCACGTTCCAGAATTCAGTCGGACTGTATCCCCTTCCACGTTATTCGCCATTAAGATTAGAAAGTCGGGTCTGGATTTCATCAGCGTCCGCATCAGATAACGCTTCAAGACCAAACTGGACAAGGAGGGGATAGAAATGGCGATTTTTCTTGAACTGCGTGTGGCTCGCTTTTCGTAGTTTCAACTGCGATTCAAGGTACGTGTCTTCCATGTTCTCCAAGATGTCGTCTGGAATGTAGATCGTCCGTCCGTTCCATTCGTCCTTGATGTTTGTCTTCGTTCCGTTCGTTTTGTTCGATCCATTCGATTCACTCGTTTCGTTCGATTCGGGCGTTTCAGTCGAGGAGCTGGTTTCCGCCGATTCGTCTATCCCGCTTATTTCGTCGGGATCGGTCTCATCATCCTCGTTTTGGTAGTTCCCCTCAATACCGGAGGCCTCTCCCCATCCGTCGGTCATGCCTTCACCTCCGCAGGAGCGGTCTTCTCAAACGTCTCGTCGAACAGGTCAGCGATTTCGTTGAACAATTCGCGAGCGTCCTCAACGCGCTTGTTCTCCTTCTCGAAGCCGAAGATGGAAACACCTTCACCGATCGACTGGGAGAGATCAGTGCGTTTCGGAAGCTCGAAGATAGGGAGCGAGTATGCCGATTTGATCTCCTCTATAGTAGCTCTGTGCTCGCCGTTCTGCTCGACCCGGTTGCACATGATAGCAAGACGGTTGATGTCACCGTACGCCGGTTCGAGCGAGCTCAGTTGCTTCGCGAAAATCTGGAGGCTGTTAGCGTTGAGTTGCTCGGGAATGACGGGAATAACAACGTTTCCGGTCGCTACCAGGGCGTTATCGGTGAGGACATTCAGCGATGGTGGCGTATCGACAATGACGTAGTCGTAGTTTCTGTCGAGTTTGTTAAGTGTCAACTCCAAGCGCTCTCTGCTCTTTGGTGCTTCGAGCAGCGTCTGAATGTTCTTGTTGTTCGCCAGCTTTTCACTCGCGGGGATGATGTCGAATTCCGTGTGATCGACGATGATGTCGTTCACTGACTCCATCCGATCGAAATCGAGTACGTCGAAGAGCGTGGTTCGGTCAGTGTCGTAGTAGAGGTCGCTGTACCCAAGCGAGCAGGTGAG
Organism: Saliphagus sp. LR7; assembly: GCF_003344565.1. NCBI lineage: Archaea > Methanobacteriati > Methanobacteriota > Halobacteria > Halobacteriales > Natrialbaceae > Saliphagus > Saliphagus sp. LR7. The sequence goes on from NZ_QPND01000016.1 coordinate 47,525, forward strand.
CCCTCCGTGATAATCGATATCGACCAGGAGGACCTCGTGTCCCCGGGCGGCAAGCGCGCCGCCAGTATGGATAACATCAGTCGTCTTTCCCGCGCCACCTTTCTGATTCGCCACGGTGATTCGTGCAGTGTTGGTTTCGGCCATAGCAATCGTTAGTTTAGTGAAATCGTTATGTTCGTTTCGTTCGTTTTGATCGGTGCGCTCGGTGCGAGTATTTCACTCGATGAAAGGAATACCACCCTGATAAATCCTATTGATCGTTATCCCTCCGGACAAAACTCGTTCGTCATCGTCAATCCATTCATTTCATTCGTTCCGTTCGTTACCAAGGCGAGAATCCTATCGGAAAATTTAGAACTATTATGGGAGCGAAACCGGCTACAGCTCCACCTTGTGCAACATTCGTATGAGGATGGCAGGCATTGGCGCTTTCACCCGCTAATGAGACACGTATGACGGATCGACTATCTACACTGGAGTTTCAATCTGTGTCGGAACGATGCTCATCTCTTTCTCAATGAAAACTTCAATATGTGTTCCACAAGGCCTCAGTTCTCTTCATCGACGTGTTCGGTTCTCCAGTCTATGAGCGCCCCCATTTCGTGGCGTCTTGAAAAGAGTTCATGGTCATTGAGAATCCGTCTCGATGTCAGGAGTGGTGGTATACGGCGCTACCTCCAACAGATAGATTCTGCAATTCTCGTGGTTGGACTATTCTGATATCGGATCTTTGGCGTGTACTCATCAAAGACACCGCCAAGGAGGCCGTCGAGCCGTTGATCCGGGTCATCAATACTAAGACACTGACCGGTCTATGACGAGATGCAGAATATGTATGAGGACGACCGCCCTCCACTGGCTGACTGGATTCTTGACGTCTATAAGACGGTTCTAGAGCACGTGACAAACCAACGCGAATCTACCCCGGACGGAGAACCATCCGCCCCGACACTGTCACGTGACCAGCTCACGGAGATAGTCCTCAGAACTGACCTCGAGCTCGAACCACAGGACGTTGATCACGCCGTTGACCGCCTTCATGATCGTGGGTATCTCTACGAAGTGGATGGGGGACTTCGTGTGACAGACATCTCATACGAGTGATGAGCGATCTACGGATCGGTGTGAATGATGTCGATCCCGATCACTGCGAGAGAATCCACGAGACGCGGTTACGCAACCAGTTCGTCGACGTACTGTGACTCCCACTCTCGACGATCCTCAATCTCACGTCGGCCACGACGCGTCACTGAGTAGACGTTCGTTCGTTTATCTTTCTGGCCTTTTTCGAGAAGCCCCTTGTCGACGACCGTATCGAGATTCGGGTAGAGCCGCCCGTGATGAATTTCCGTTTCGTAGTAGTTCTCGAGTTCGTCTTTGATCGCGAGCCCGTGGGGCTCGTCCAATCCTGCAGCAACGTACAGGAGATCGCGCTGGAAGCCGGTCAGATCATACATATGACTCTCTACTAACTAGATCGGTTTAACTGTTTGGAAATATACCTATATCCTCCGAAAGACGTCTACGTATACAGTTTACCCCTGTGAGGAAAGCATAGATTTTCATCGGAGTCTGGATCTTATGGGAGTGAGCACAACCAAGTGGCCGGAATCGCCGTTGCTCGCGGAGAGCATGGAGAGGGGCGGGAAGGGGAATCCCGCCCCGAGTACGTACAGACACAGCCCACTCATCCATGTCTAGTTCGCCGCGTGGGCTGTGCGCGTGAGTGTCTTGCATCCATGATAATAGTGGTAACGATAATGGACCTTGTGCAACATTTGGCCTCCAACAGAAAGCCTCCTTTGCACAAAATTCGGATGCGCGAGCCACCCTCGCGAGACCCGTCCCAGCCACCCGAATGAGATGATCCTCCACCCCAAACGGCTTGTCGATGAGTAGAATGGGGAACTCTACAAGTGGAACCGAGCGCATAGGTCCACGCGATTGATTCGACGAACACTGGAGTCGCCGACTCGCGACCCACGCGGACCGTTACGATTAACCAACATCGACAGGCCTTCAGCCAGCCTGTTGGTTAACGCCGGCCGTTTTGGTCCCACCCGCTGTCACGGAAGCCCTTCAGTCACCTCGACGAGATCTTCCTCGGTCTGCCAGCGATATAACCGTCCATTCTGGTCGAACAGTTCGAAGACGCCGCCCTGCATCCAACCGAATGGGTGCTCCTCGTCCTCGTACTCGCGCTTGAGCACGTGACTCTTCCCGAAGTACTCGGTCGTGCCGACCAGGAGCCCCTGCTCAACAAGGAAATCGCTGGGCTTCTTCTCGGCGACGCCAACAAGATACGTTACGATATCGGCGACCAGGCAGAACTTCTGGATGCTATTGTCCCACTCGCCGCGGATATCGACCATCCGGAACGCATACGCGTCATGCCGGCGGTTGAGACGGTCAACCACCAGGCTCAGTCGCCGAATCGGTTCCCGGTCGTAGTTCCCGAGCACGAAGTATGACCGGTCGTTCTCGTAGACCGGCGTCAACTCGCTCAGAGCGTGGAGGATCCCCTCGTTCTCCCCAAGCGAGATTTCTTCCTCGTCGAGTTGCTCCTTCACACTTGTGAGGATATCCTCCGGAATCGGCGACTCCTCGTCAGTCATATCTACGCCAATTCCCGCGTTGAGATAGAGTTTATGAAGTAAACTACCAACTCATATAGCTATAGTTTACCTCAGAGTGATTTACTTTGGGGTAAATTACTTGCCGGCGGACTGCATACGGTGACGTATGAGCGCAGATCTGGGAACGGTTGAGGGGATGGAAATCCGGGAAATTGTCCACTTCGTCACTCAACAGACGCGGTTCGCCCTTCTCAATAATATCCTCCAACACCCTGAGCAGCTGCCCTCGATGTACGAACTCGAGGAACTCAACCCTAGCGTAAGTGACGCCACCGTCTACAAACACATCCAGAAATTGATCGACTCCGGTATCGTCAAGGAAGTCGCCCTAGGCGACGGCCAGCGCCGGCAGGGGTATCCCTGGAAGTTCTACGGCCTCACGGAGGAGGGCCGCAAGTTCCTCGACGAACACAACCTCCTCGCTGCGGAAGAAACCCTCCAACAGATCTACGAGACCATATCCGATAAACCCGAGAAGATGGTCAAGTACGAGAACGCCCCCCGTCCAGACGACGCGTGACCAGTCGCGCTATTGCAGAAGAGTTTGCTATTTGTATGATTCAGCGGCCAGCGATGGCATTGAGAGTTAACCAACAAAATTATACTCTCGAACCCAGTGTTGGTTAACACAGGGTGCTACTTGATGTCCTACGAGCCACCGACACCGCCAGCGGACCTCCCGACAGACATCGTCGATACGCTGAACGAGTACTCCCCGGAACAACTCCAACATGTTACCCGCTACGCCGAGGCCTTAGCCGAACACAAAGCACGTGAGGCCCGTTTCAAGGAGGAGTCGGATGAGAACGGGATTAACGAGCGCCCCGCCGATCTTCCGGATGACGTTCCGTCGAAGGCAACGATCACGATCAAGGACATCAACGATAACCGCTACTACTACTGGCAGTGGAGAGAGGGGGACAAGGTGACGTCGAAGTACAAGGGGCCGGTCAACCCAGACGAATGAACTTGACCCGGAAGGCACCCACCCCACGTTTCCGTCGTAACCGAGAATGGGTAGACAAGGAAGAGGACAGAGAACTGGAACCACGCCTCCTTCGCCACGTTTCCGTTGTTTCTCCACGATGACAGAGCGAAGCAGTCCTAATTTAACCCGAAAAGGAATTCGATTAGCCTAGCCCTAGTGATAGTATTTCTACTCCACACCTAGATTAAAGTAGGTGGGAAGAGAAGAGTCCAGTAAGTCTACTTCGTTCAAAGAGTGAACAAGATTACTTCGTTCACTCGAAAGAAATCTATCTTGGCCGAGACTGCCTGTAGCAGTTCATGAACGGCTGATATTAGCACTGTTCTCGCTATTTTCAGTTCTTGGACCGCCTCTTCGAGTGGACCTCTCTATTGAGATCGATTACGACGGAAACGTAGGGTGTGTGGGTTCGGTCCCTGTGATTCCAATCGGGGCGCAGCCCCTCTATCACGTCGGAAACGCGGTCCTCATACCATTATCCTAATTTCACCGATAAACGCCCCTTCAACGCCAGTATTAGGGAAGTAACGTCGGAAACGTGGGTGACTCTCTCCACTAGATTTATATTCCCCCCGCTCACACCGTGTGATATTCAATGCCGTCCGATTCCTCATCAGGTTCTGTTGACGATCCACTCTTCGAGTCCGGGCATCGTATCTTCGCGAACAAGGATCTCTTGAAGATCGGCCACGTTCCTGAGGCCGACCGGATCGTCGGTCGAGATGAGGAAATCTCTAAATTGGCGAAACGTCTCAACGGCGCTGTCCACGGCTATTCTCCGGAGAACGTGATGATCTACGGGAAGACGGGGACCGGAAAATCACTCGTTTCAAAACATGTCTGTCAGCGCGCTCAAAACGCTTCTCAGGACGATGTCAATATTGGAACAGCCTACATCGATTGTGCCGAGGACAACACCGAGACACAGGCTATCTCCTCGCTCGCAGCCAAGCTGAACGATGAATCGACCTCTGGGATTACCGTTCCACACACCGGTCTCAGCACGTCGAAATACTACAAACTTCTCTGGAAGATTCTTGACGCGCAATTTGATTCTGTGATCATCATCCTTGATGAGATTGACCTGATGAACGACGATAGCGTACTGATGAAGCTTTCTCGCGCCGAAGAGGCAGGCAAAATTGACTGTAGTGTCGGTGTTATCGCGATTAGCAACAAAATCCAGTACGTCGACAACGTGAACGAGCGCGTGAAAAGCAGCTTCCAACACAAGGAGCTGTTCTTCAAGCCCTACGACGCAAACCAGCTTCGAGAAATCATGAACAATCGCGAGGATGCCTTCCAGGACGACATCCTTACCGCCGATGTGATCCCACTCTCAGCGGCCTTTGCAGCTCAAGAACACGGCGATGCTCGCAAGGCGATTGACATTCTCCGCCACGCCGGGGAAGTCGCCTACGAGTCCGATGCAGAACAAGTCAAAGAAGAACATGTTCGGCAGGCCCAGCAACACGCCGAAAAGGATCGATTCAGGGAACTCGTAAACGGCGCACCCACACAGGCAAAGGTTGCATTGTTCGCGCTAACGGAACTGAGCATCAACTCTAACGACGACGCCTTCCTAACGAGCCGCGTATACGATCAGTATGAACTAATCTGCAACGACTTGGATGTGGATATCCTCTCCGTACGACGGTTCCGTGACATCCTGAAAGAACAGGCGTTCCTCGGCGTGATTGAAATCGAGAAGATCAACAAGGGAAGTGCGGGCGGCATCCATCTCCAGAATCGACTCATTGAAGATCCTCAAGTTGTCCGGGAAACGATCGTTGAAGACAGCCGGATGCAGAATTGGGCTCGCGAGTAGGGGTTCGCTCCTATTGAGTGGGTGTGGACGACGGAAATCTGGGGTGGGGGATGAGGAAACGACGGAAACGAGGGGGGTCGAAAATCACGTCGGAAACGTGGGGTCGGATCGGAACGACGGAAATCTGGGGTGGGGGGTGGGTTCGCTACGACAATTCGGCGACGGAGTCGAATGAACCCAAAACAGAGTTTTTCTTTCTTGGCAGTTCTTATCGAATATCTGTCTTCAAGAAGGATAACTATGAGGATTTCGGACCACTCTGCCGCCGCCGGCACCCCAGCGATCATCTCGAAGGCTTAACCAACACCGTTCGGTACACCGTCGTTCTGTTGGTTAATATCATGGTACGATCGACCGCGATGAGGGAGCGCTTGTCGGCACCTCCCCGGGTTTCCCCACTCGTCGAGATCGACCCTCACCGTGGGGTAACTCAGACTGGGGTCCATTTCTATTGTGTCTAACTTCGGTTGTACACAGTGAAGGTTACAATCTCAATCTGAGCGCAACCCTAATAATCACATATATCTTATTTTATTTGAATCGCATGTCACACATATCAGACGAAGACCGGAAGCTCACGGCCTGTGACGGGTGTGGAAAGAGGTATCCCGCTAACGTCACTTCTCAGGGAGATATTATCCCAATCGGTATTGGTGAGTGCCGCAGTTGTGGAGGTACTCAGTTTACCGTTCTTGAGGATGCAGGTAGCCAAGCGTTCGCCGTTGAAGATTAGACCAGTTGAACACAGTGATTCTTGAGATCAGTTTCATCAGCCGAATTCGCGGGACCCTCCTCAGCTACCGCTAATAGAGTGAGCCGGCTACTCCCCGTATTCATCAAGATGTGTGTCCTCCTCATTGAGGATTTTGAGGGACTCTCCGTCGCCCCCTCCACAGCCACAGGAAAAACCAATTGGCTCAATCTCCCTATCAGGAGTGATCCGAACAGGCACGATTTCCTCGCAGGACTTGCACACAGCTGCTGCCCGGTCCTTCTTTTCGGTCGCTGTCATTGACGGACGCCTCTATACTGCCTTGTGTGAAGATATGGGATAATGATTTCGACCAGCGGAAACTGAAACAGGTGAGCCTAACTTGCGGGATATTATTTTCACAACTAGGCCGGCTGATTATCTGCGTTACATCCAGGACGAACACTTACCACAAGGTGGGTGTGGTATTTCGAAACAGTACGTTCTCAGAAGAGGGACAGCTCAGTTGTCCGACTGTACTCGGAGAGTCGAACCAGAGCCATCCCGAAGAGTACAACCGTAACTCCGCTCAGTGCGACCACTGCCATCAGTTCAGGGTCTCCACTGGCTATCACAGCGACAGACACTGAACCGATAAGCAGCGTCACAGTGAAGAGCAACTCCACTGAGCTAACGTTCAGTTCATCCAATGTTGATGGGATACCAGACCTCCTCTGCTGGGTGGGAACCATATACCACAGTGACATCTCCCGCTTCATAAATCTGTGGGTTGGTCTACAAGATCGCCTGATACGTTCGCACCTGGATGTAGCACGAGATTCAGTCCAAGCGGGTCGAAAAATACCCTTTGTGAAGGATCCTATGACATGCTAAACAGGGGCAGATTCTTAGGCCCCCTCGATAAACCCATACGAATTCACCATCCTTCCGGTCTCGTATTGGAGATACGCTGGAACGAGGCCTTAAGACTCTCTGGAGTGTCTACTTAGATAACATGGAACGTCCCACCCGCCAACGTGAGTCTACGCAAACTACGACCCAGGCGGAGGAGACGGACGAACGGACCTGTGAGGAGTGTGGCTCTGTTGATCTCGTCACCAGCGGGGATCAAGGCGAACTCGTCTGCGAGGGCTGTGGGTTGGTCGTCAACGAAACGAACATTGATCGCGGGCCCGAGTGGCGAGCGTTCAACACCACCGAACGAAACAACAAGTCCCGGGTCGGTGCCCCGACGACCCAGACGATGCACGATAAGGGGCTGACGACCACCATCGACTGGAAAGACAAGGACGCCTACGGACGGTCGCTCTCCTCCGAAAAGCGCACTCAGATGAACCGACTTCGAAAATGGCAAGAACGCATCCGGACGAAGGACGCCGGCGAGCGCAACCTCCAGTTCGCTCTCTCGGAGACCGATCGGATGGCATCGGCGCTCGGCGTCCCTCGGTCAACGCGAGAGGTCGCCTCAGTGATCTATCGGCGGGCGCTCTCGGAAGATCTGATTCGTGGTCGATCGATCGAAGGTGTCGCGACGGGCTGTCTGTATGCGGCTTGTCGCCAAGAGGGAATTCCGCGAAGTCTCGAAGAGGTTGCTGAAGTGTCGCGTGTCGAGAGGAAAGAGATCGGGCGAACATATCGGTATGTAGCTCAGGAACTCTCCCTCGAGATGCAACCCACCGATCCCACGGAGTATGTCCCACGATTCTGTTCAAAACTCGAAGTCAGCGAGGAAGTGCAGGCTAAAGCTATGGAAATCATCGAAATTACCACCGAGAAGGGATTGCTTTCGGGAAAGTCGCCCACGGGCTATGCCGCGGCGGCAATCTACGCGGCAACGTTACTCTGCAAGGAGAAGAAAACCCAACGGGAAGTCGCTGACGTCGCCCAGGTTACCGAAGTCACCATCCGGAACCGCTACCAGGAACAGATCGAAGCGATCGGGCTGACCACCTCCTAATCGATTGGTCCCGTCGCAAAGCCATCTAGATTTTGCTCCTCAGAGTTGGAACGCAACTTCACGTGGGGTCTAATACAGCATTATATTTCCATGCACCAGGTGCACGTAGCTCAAAACCGTGAGAGATAGACCCGCTCTTGAACAACGCTCCACTATCGGTGTTCCCATCGCTCCTGGTTGCTGACTCGATTTCTGGAGCAAAACGAACGAGATCAGAGAACGAACCCAGCGAGGTAGCGATGGCACTGGGAGATGCCATCACGAGGCTTCGTGTGACAGAGTTCGCTAGCGTCAGCGTGTGGACAGCCGTGATAATGGATATTCTAATCCGATGGGAACTACCGATAGTGGTTGGTTCGCAGCCCGATGTAACGTGATCGGTGGATTGTATCATCGGAACAGCCGGGGCAGCGTTACATACAGAGAACATGGATATCAGTTAGTCTCGTCGTCGCGACCGCAACATCCCTCGGTTACTGTGTGGGCCCTCGGCCGATTATAAGCGCGTTTTTCACGAGGGCTTTGTGCCCGCGACGGAGGCGTTCGGAGAGTGCCTGGTGGGAGATGTCGAACTCGGTCGCCAACTCTTCAGCATCGAGTTCGCGCGGGATCTCGTAGTAGCCGAGTTCGAACGCGCTCGTCATCGTCTCCTGTTGGGCATCCGTGAGACCGAACCGGCCCTGTCGGCCCTCGTCGACGTTGTAGATCGTCAGGACCTCGCACGGGATCCCGTTGGCGTGACAGTAGTCGTGAGTTCGTGCTAGCGCCTCGCGGCTCGGGAAGAGAAAGCGGAGGTGCCATCCTTCGCCGGTGCCTGACGCCGAGAGGACCGTTCCGTCCTCTTCTACGAGGATCTGAACGAGGAGGTCGATCCGGTCGATCCACTCCATTCGGTACAGCCGCTCCCCCTCGAGTTCCGCAATGCACTCGACCTGATCGATCGTCTCGTCGGCGGCAAACGCCTCTTCGAGATCGGCGAGGGCCGACTCTGGTGCTTCGACCCAAAGAAACGGCATGACCGTCTCTAGGTCAGTGGCGACGAGTCGTTCGACCTCACAGCTCAGGTCACCAACGGTAGTGAGGGTATGTTCAAGAGCGAAATCCGTGAGGTCAACTTTCATCTCGGCGATCGTTCCGGCCATAGCTCCCTACTTACCCTACCCCCCGCTACTCCCTTCAAATGTCGCATACCCACCCCTATATGCGTTCTCACGTATGTTTATAGCTGGGGGACTGCTGTCAACCCAAAGTAGCCTGACTTCGACGATAGACTCCCCAATAGTTGCGATATGGAGAATTGATGTGAGCAAAAGTACTCATATCTCAATAGAACCGCCTACCAATGTACGCTGAATCTGTGTTAGACTGGAGGAATAGGATCATGCCACCTATCAGGGGGAACTGTCTGTGAGACTCACCCTTCCTTATTGAACGGTTCGGCGACGACCCGATCCAGTAACGTTCGTTGGAGGATTTTCCCAGCAGCTGGTGGTGAGCGGGGGCGGAACGCGGAATTAGTCGAATCGATCGGATGGCCCGTTTCGACGAAGTGACCGATCGCTTGCTGGGAACGTTCGTGTTTCGTTCCATCGGCTGCGCTGACAGACCAATCACAGGTATGGCAATACTTCATTGGTCTCGTTCACCCAGGTCCGCTGAATCGTACGCGACTCGATACGCAGCCTTCTCGACGTTGAATCCGACCTGGTCCGTAGACGCTGTCAATTCGCTGTGTTCAATGGTCCGATCGAGGTGACTCATATCCACCCATAAGTGTGACCGACGTGTATGGTTGACTTCTGCTTAAGAAGGTCCTTTATATTTATTCTGTGGGACGAACGAGCGTGCTTGCGATTAGGCGTCGGGTGCCCCGCTGGAGGCGGGAGGCGAGTGATTGTCTCGTGATCCCGAGCTCTTCGGCGACCTCCTCCTGTGAGGCGGTCCGTGGAGAGTCGTAGTAGCCACTCGAGTACGCGACCGTCAGCGCCTCGCGTTGAGCTTCGGTGAGGTCGTACTCGTCGCCCGAGTGCATTGGCGAGAGTGCGTGGAGTTCGACGAGTTCGACGGGAATCTCCCGGTCGGTACAGTACGCTTGGAACTCCGAGACCGCACCCTGGTCGTCGGCCCGGAGTTCGAACGTCCACTTGCCCTCCTGACCGATGGCCGAGACGAGTTCGACGTCCGTTTCGAGAATGCCGGTGAGGATGCTCTCGTAGTCGAAATCCCAGTCGATACGGACGAGCACCTCCCCGTCAACGTCATCGATGACCGAGAGGGCTGCAATGCCAGGATGCTCGATTCCGCTCATCTCGATGCCGTCACCGTCGAGGCTGTGGAGCCAGAAATAGGGGATGATCACCTCGTTCGTGGGAACGACGCGATCCAGTTCGATCCGCGAGGTAGGGAACTTCGAGAACACCTCCGCGAGCGGAAACTCGCCTTCCGTCGCGACGAAAGTGGCTTCGATGGCCATAGACAGCACAGGGCTGATGAGATGAAAAATCTATTGAGAGTCGATGGAAGGGCGTCTCAGTAAACCAGTGCTGGTATACATGGCAAGCCGCTTCAAATAGACCAGCCAATAGTACGTCGAGGGACAGTCTCGTATATCGAGTTGAAGCGACTGTCGTCGTCGCTCCTTTTACTACTCGCTATCAGCCGACTCGAAATCCGCTGCTACAAGTCCGATTAGGGCCTTTCGGAGGACGGTTTCGGCTCCACGCCTGACGCGTTCGGAGGCTGCCTGTGGGGTGATGTCGAGTTCGTCGGCGATCTCGTCGAGGGTCGTCTCCCGGGGGACCGAGAAATAGCCGTGTTCGACGGCCATCGTCAGGGTTTCTCGTTGCTCTGGCGTCAGGCCGAAGCCGAACTCGCTGCGCGGTTCCTCGTCAAGCGAGTAGACCCGGTCGATGTGGACGGGAAACTCCTCGTCCTGGTAGAACTGGTGGAATCTGGTCAGGTCGGTATGATCCTGGAATCGGACGGTAAACGACCAGTTCGAGCCCCTGTGTGCTTCCATGATCGCTCCATTCGTGTCACTGAGTCCGTTCAAGAAGGATTCCCTGTCGGTGTACCACTCCACGTAGTAGAGAACGCTATTACCGACTCGAGTGACGGCTTCGGCGTGTTTGACGATGCCGCTGTTGGTGAGTACGCGTTCGAACTCGTCAAATTCCTTTCCGGTCGCCCAGAGAAACGGGATGCGATCCTGATCGATCGGGACGACACGCTCGAGTTGGACCCGGACGTCGGGATCCCCACTCGTAGACCGCCCGAACGGAAACGACTCTGAGGGGAGTGTAAACTCGACGATGACCGTCATCGAGCCGTGGCCTCCGACTCGGGAGAGGTGGCGGGTGATGGGACTGGCGGCGCTGTCGGTAGTCCGAACGCGGGACAGCTATTCGGTCGAGTGGCGTTGTAGTGTACCATCGTGCGTGGCTGGGTAGTGGTGCGGAACGCGTGACTCGGGGATGCGTCCCACGCGACGACCACGCAAGGAGAACATGGGATGACTGCTCGCCCGTCGGTCGGGTTCAAATGACCCCTTTATCGTCGGGGCCGGACACATAGCGTGCAGCCGTGGTTCCGTACAAGAGTATGAAGCCGGATCCGGATAAGGATTTGCTATTTACTGACACGCGTGCTAATCGAACCCGAGTCGTCTTGAGAGATATGCAGGCCAAGGTAGCGATTAGATTAGACCAAAGGCGCAACTCACGGTCCCACCGCTTAGGTGCTGTAGACGGTGACCCCTGCGTCGGTAATCTCGACCACGTACTCGCACACAGGGAACGACACCGACACGTCTCCCTCCCCCTCGGCGACCAGCGTATCGAGCGCTTCAGGGTCGATGTGTTCGTACAGCGGCGGGAGATACTTGACTTTCATATTTTCGACTGAGGCAAGCGCATAGACAACGGCGACGCTTGGCGATGTTTCGTCCCAGTCGAACTCCTATTCGACTATCTGGTTTTCGTTTGCCAAGTCGTTCACAGAGGGGAGACACTAGTCCTCAATAAACCTTTGTTGCATGATGGAGAGCTTATTTTCTAACCCGCTCGCGTCGAACGCGTGGAAATGCGCTGAACACGCTACTCGGCGCCGGCGTCGGCCAGAACGAACCACCTCTACGGTCCATCTTGGGCCCGGGAGCCCAACTCAGGGGCCCACTTCACAGAACTGTTTTTCTCTCGGGAAACAGTCGGTGACTGAATCTAAGAGTTCCTCTACGTCGGCTCCGCCTCGATACCGAACTGTCTCACTCCTGAAATCGTACTCAATAAGCCCGGCATCCGCGAGTCGTGGAAGCGTTGAGTGCTGAAAATGGACTCTCGTTTGATCTGGTTCCTCTGCGGGAGTGAGCCCGGTTGCAAGATCTCGTATCGAAAGAAAGTCTTCTGTCGTCTTTTGGAAGTACAATAAAGTGGAGCGACAATACGGATCTGCTAGGATACTCAACACCCTGTTTGCCCTTTCCCGTTGATTGGAGTGATTCATATGTGAGCTTTCTCTTCCAATTCATCCCTGTCCGTCAGACACTCGTCAGACGGAAATACTCAATGGTCAATAGATATTACAAATATTTGATTTAGTGTAAACCAGGAGGGGGATCGGGCTCTCGCTTGCCGAACGGATCATCGAGCACCACGGTGGGGAGATCCGGGGCGCCTCTGAATCCGGGTAGGGCCGACGCTCTCATTTACCTTCCCCACGAACGGTGAGGTAAATGGATAATCCGAACGGGCGGCCTGGAGGTTCCGGCTTCGTGAGCGATGCAAGGGCCGGCTCGGGGCAAACACGCCAGGAGGTTGACATCCTGCTCGTCGAGGACAACCCCGGCGACGTCAGACTCACCAAGGAGGCATTCACCGACGGCGCCATCGACAACACGCTTCATGTCGTTACCGACGGCAAGGAGGCGCTTAACTTCCTCCACCAGCGCGACGAGTACGCCGATGCTGCATGTCCTGACCTGGTTCTCCTAGATTTGAACCTCCCGAAGAAAAGCGGTGAGGAGGTTTTAGAGGAGATACGTGGTGACGAGGACCTCCAGCGTCTGCCCGTCATCATCCTCACGAGCTCGGAAGCTCAGGAGGACGTCCTCCGGTCGTACGAACTGCAGGCAAACGCCTACTTAACGAAGCCTGTCGATCCCGACGCTTTTCTCGACACCATCCAGACGTTCGAGGAGTTCTGGCTGCGAGTCGTCCGGCTTCCGCCCTGCGATCGAACCGATGGTGGCTAGCTCAGCGTGACCAGTACCGACGCCGAAACGATGACGACCGTCTTCGATATCCTCCTGGTCGAGGACAACCCCGGAGACGCGCGTCTGATCGAGGAGATGCTTCGTGATACGGAGGAACTCCTGAACCGGATTGACGTCAAGGACACCGCCGACAACGAAAGGGGCGCCAGCGGTCCGTTTGATGGGGTTCGAATCCACCACGAGACACGGCTGTCGGGAGGTTTAGAACGGCTCGAGGATGTCGATCCGGCGGTCGTCCTGCTTGATCTCGACTTGCCCGACAGCACCGGTATCGACACGTTAGAAACCGTCGCCGACGCTGCCGGTCGAATCCCGATCGTCGTGCTCACCGGACTCGACGACACCGAGGTCGGGATCAACGCAATCCAACGAGGCGCCCACGAATACCTCGTGAAGGGCGACCTGACCGAGGGCCTTCTCGTCCGATCGATCCACCACGCGCTCGAACGCGTCCGTGCGACCGCCGAGCGCGCCCGCCGCCGCGAGCAATTGGAGTCACTGAATCGACTCAACCGGATTGTTCAGGACATCACCAACGCTGCTATCCGGACACGGACCAGGGACGAACTCGAGCGCGTGGTCTGCGACCGACTCGTCGCCGATGACGGCTATCGCTTCGCCTGGATCGGCGAAGTCGATCGGGGAACCAACCGTATCACGCCCCGAATATCCGCAGGTGTTGAGGAACCCCCCGCCATGATTTCGAAACCGACCGACGATGAGAGCGAGGAAGTCCCGAAACGTGCGCTCGAAACCGAGGCGGTTCGCGTCGTGACCGATCTGGAGGCGGGACTGGACAACGAGGTCTCGGCCGGGGAAACCGCTCGCTCGATGGTGGCGATCCCGATCAGCTACGAAGAACTCCAGTATGGCGTCGTCTGCATCCACGCTGCCGACCCAGACCCGTTCACTGACCCCGAGATCAGATCCCTCGAGCGATTGGGCGATATCATCGGCCATGCGATCGCGGCGATCGAACGTCGCGAGGCCCTGATGAGCGACGCCGTTCTCGAACTGGAATTCAAGGGTGAGGGAATCGTTGGTGGCCTGATACCACTCGCGGAGCGCTCCGACACCCGAATCGATATCCGGCGGTTTGTCGACATCGACGAGCGGGTACTGGCTTACGGAACGGTCGAGGGCGTCCCTCGCGATCGCGTTCGTGCAGCAATCGAAGAGGGTGAAGACATCTCGGATATGAGAGTGCTACGCGGTGATGACGAGTCGTTTGAGGTCGAACTCGTCATGAGGGGGAGACAGGACTTCTTCGGGACGATCACGAGTTACGGCGGTCGGGTCAAGTCCGCGACGTTTGCCGACGGCGAGTTCCGGTTCGTCACGCAGTTCCCGCAGGGGCGCGATACCCGCCAGTTGATAGAGGTGATACGCGAGCAATATCCGTCTGCCGAATTTCTCGCCCAGCGAACCAGCCAGCAATCCGATGAGGACGTCGCCGGGATAGAATCACCCTTCCAGGCATTAACGGACCGCCAGCGAACCGTCCTCGAGACGGCGTACTTGGCGGGCTACTTCGACTGGCCCCGGACAAGCAGCGGTGAGGACGTCGCCGAACGGCTCGGCATCTCCGCTGCGACCTTCAGCGAGCATCTCCGTGCGGCCGAACGAAAACTGTTTGCGGGCATTGTCGACGAGACCGAATCTGACGATGACTAACGCGTTCTAGTTCGAAATCAAGATCTCGATTGCGCATAGGCTGGTCACGGTCAACAACGATTCGTCTCGAACTCGGATAAATATACCCCTCGAGACATGAGATACACTTCCCTGCTCCTAGCGAGCCTCAAACCCCCGTTATGGGGCAATCTACCTGTCTGATATCCGCCGATCGAACGGCACTGCACCCCTGCTATTCCTCCTTTTCCCGGTCAGCAGCTTCGTCCGATAAGTACCGAAGAAGGATTCGATCCGGGGCCGGTGGAGACCGTGGTCGGACCAGTGAGTCCGTCGAGTCGATTGGATGACCCGTCTCGACGAAGTGCTCGAGCGCTTCTTTGGACTGTTCGTGTTCGGTCAATCCATCTGCTGCACTCACAGCCCAGTCACACTCATGGCAGTATTTCATATAGAGTAGTACCTACCGTTCGATCGCTCACCAGAGGGGGCGTCTCGTCGGCGGAGCGTCGGTGGTATCCCTCCGAGCGAGAGTATAGGGTCCCCTTTCTCTCCGAACGAGCGCGGTGTAGGGGAAGACGGTACGTTGCTTCTGAGCGGGCATATTCAGTCTGTGGCTCAGCGGGACCCACTCCGTCGTCAGTGGACGACGGGTTCGTTAGTGAAGGATGTCATCCTTGGGGTTACTTATTTCTTCGCCAGCGAGGACCTTATTCGCCCGGCGAAGTCGTTCAGACAGTGCCTGGTGGGAGATGCCAAGATCATTCGCCAGCTCTTCGAGAGAGATCTGCCGAGGAACGTCGTAGTATCCCTGCTTGTAGGCTTCAGTTATCGCCTTTTCCTGGGATTCGGTCAGTGCCGCGGTTGCTTCGAGGTCGGCATTACGGCCGGCTTCGACCATCCGTCTGATGTCGATATCGATCCCCTGGGATTCGAGTTCGGTGACCGCCTCCGAGAGGTCGTCCCGTTCGGGGAACAGCAGCCGGAACGTCCAGTGGTTGGCCGCACACTGTGCGTCGAGGATCGTCCCGTCGTTAACGAAGATCGCCGAGCGCATCTCTTCGACCCCCGAGTCGTACTCGATCCGGTAGAGCCACTCCTCGGCCTCGGTGTCCTCGAGCAGGTGATCGAACTGATCGACCGAGGAGTCTGCGGCCAGGGCTTCTTCGAGGTCGGCTTTGGACTCGCCACTGATCCAGACCAGCGGCATCACCTGGGACGAGCTTTCAGTGACGACGCTTTTGACCCGCACCTCGAGTTGGGGCAGCGCTTCCAACGTCCGTGAGAGCGCGAGGTCCTCCGACGGCAGCGCGAGTTCGGTGACGGTCGTCATTGATTACACTATCCGCTTGTCCAACGGACACAGGGATCAGCGTGGTCCCTAAGAGTTTAGGCACACAGCCTAGCCGTCAACGGGACCGCCACCGACAGTACGAGAGTCCACGATGGGAGTCACACGCAGAGGAGGATAGACTACCGCTACTGATCACCAGTCTCGTTGCCACGTGCTGCTGGGAGCGTAAACGAGAACGTCGTTCCCTCGCCGGGGTGGGACTCGACCCAGATGTCGCTACCGTGGCGCTCGACGATCCGCTCACACAGTGCGAGTCCGATGCCGGTACCGGCGTGTTCCTCCCGGGTATGAAGCCGCTGGAACACCTCGAACACCTGGTCGGTGTCGTCGGGGTCGATCCCGATCCCCTCATCGTGAACCGAGACGAGCCACTCGGCTCCCTTTCGGTCGGCGGTAATGGAAATCTGCGGCGGATCGTCGCCGCTGTACTCGATGGCGTTATCCAGCAGGTTCAAGAACACTTGCCGGAGTTGGCTAGCGTCCCCCTGAACGGTCGGTAATTCATCGGCAGTGATCTCGGCGTCGCTCTCCTCGATGGATACTTTCAGATCGTCGCGAACCTCGCCGAGGACCGTTTCCAGATCGACCGGTTCGAACGGGTCGCCCCGCGTTTCGACCCGGGAATACGTGAGCAACCCCTCGATCATCTCGCTCATTCGCTCGGCGCCGTCGACGGCGAACTCGAGGAACTCCTGGCCGTCCTGATCTAACTCGTCGTCGTATCGCTGTTCGAGCAACTGGAGGTAGCTCGAGACCATCCGCAAGGGTTCCTGAAGGTCGTGACTGGCAGCGTAGGCGAACTGTTCGAGGCGTTCGTTCGATTCTTCGAGCCGATCGACCAGCCGTTCGAGCTCTTGTTCGTTGTTGTGGCGGTAGATGGCCTCGGCGAGAACGTTGGCCACACTCTGGACGAAGTTGACGTCCTCGCCTGTAAACGTTTGTGTGGTGGTATCGTGGGTTCCGAGAATCCCCCACGGGTCGTCGAACGGCCCGATGACAGTACTGATCCCGCTTCGTACGTGGTGACTGGTCAACAGGTCGGGACCGCTAAAGCGCGTCTCCGTCTCGAGGTCCTCGACGACGACCGGATGGTCGTTTTCGAGGGTGTAGGCAGCCTGTGAGTTCGCTTCGACGGCCGAGACCGTCGCCTCGCCGGCGATCCCCTCTCTCCAGCCGACGCCCTGGCGGAGCAGCAGTTCCTCGCGGTCGTCGGAGAGGTCGAGCACCTTGCAGTAGTCGGTGTCGAGGATGTCGGCTACCTGACTCGTGGCTTCGTGCATCAACTCGTCGATATCGTCGGTTTTGAGGGCCATCTGCCCGATATCAGCCACGGCCTGTTGTTGTGCCGCCCGCCGTTCGAGTCGCCGTTCGCGTTCTTTCCGTTCGGTGATGTCCCGAGCGACAGTCATCCCGGCGAAGACGTCTCCGCGCTCGTCAGTGATGGGGGCCGCATGGAGGACCCACTCACGACCTTCATACTCCAGTTCGGTCGATCGCTCTTCGCCCGATAGAGCGGCCTCGAACACCGGTACCAATTCGTCGGCGCCCGAATCGTTCCACACCGCTCGGAAGTGTCTCCCCTCGACAGCGTCGGCATCGACCGAAAGGCGGTCGAAGCCTTGTCCAGCAGCCAATTTGTACTCTGAGTTATGGTCGAACAGCGTCACGATGCCGTCGGGGAAGTACTCCACGAGCGTCCGGTACCGACGCTCCGAGCGCTCGAGTTCGCGTTCCCGACGTTTGCGTTCGGTAATATCACGATCGGAGACGATTATGGAGACAACTTCTCCGTCGTTATCCGTGACAGGACGGAAATAACCGCTGAGCGTATACTGGTTCCCGTTGGGCCGCGTGAGGTCGGCCTCGAAGTCGACGTACTCACCGTCGGCCGCTCGCTCGGTCCACTCCTTGATGTCACACTGGAGGTCGTCGCCCTCGCCCCACCAGGGAGTCTCCCAGAAGGGTTCGCCAGTCACGTCCGCGAGATCGGCATCGATGTACTCCATGGCCGTCTGATTAATATCCACCACTGTGCCATCGGGCTCCAAGAGCCCAACTAAGATATTCGGATCCTCGAACGTCGCTTCGAACCGCCGTTCCGTCCGCCGGAGTTCCTGTTCGCGTTCCCGGCGCTCAGTGACATCCCGGAAGTATACCGACAGCCCTGTCTCCGAGGGATAGGCGTGAATCTCGTACCACGCGTCGGACGGCGGATAGTACGCCTCGAAGGAGAGCGACTCCTGGGTTGCCATTGCCTCGTGGTAGTACTCGTCGAACGCGGTGTCCCGAAGCTCCGGAAAGCTCGTCCAGAGCGACGTTCCGAGCAATTCTTCTCCGTCTACCCCGAGGATCCGTTCGGCACGCTCGTTGACGTGGGTGAACTGGAAGTCCTCGTCGAGAGCGTAGAACCCGTCGGTGATCCGGCCGAAGATCGTCTGGAGTTCGCTTTCGAGTTCCTGTTCGCGCCTGTGCCGATCCGTCATATCCCGGGTTACCTTCAGAAACCCCTGATGGGTGCCGTCGTCCCCGCGGACCGCCGTGATCGTGACGTTCGCCCAAAACCGGGAGCCGTCCTTCCGGAGCCGCCAGCCTTCGTCTTCGACCGAGCCCGCTTCGATCGCCGCCTCGAGGTTCCGCTCGGGGACGCCCTTCGCTCTGTCCCCGTCGGTGTAGAACGTCGAGAAGTGCTCCCCCAGGATCTCCTCGCGTTCGTATCCCTTGATCGCTTCCGCTCCCGCGTTCCAGCTGGTGACGTACCCGTCCCCGTCGAGCCGAAAGATCGCGTACTCCTTGACGGCGTCGACCAGCGAACGAAACCGTTGCTCGGTCTCTTCGAGTGTGTCTTCTGACCGCTTCCGGTCGGTGATGTCGTAGTAGAATTCGATTCGGCCGCCCTCGAACTCTCCCGACTCGATCGGCTTGCTGTAATGCTCGAGCCAGCGCTCGTCGCGATCCTCGTCGGCCGGGAGACGACACTCGAACCGCTCGATGTAGCTGTTGTCGTCGTAGGTCGCCAGGACCGTCTCTGCGAAGTGATCGGGGTCGGCAACCCGGTGTTTGACCGACTCCTCGATGAGCTGTCGCTTGTCGCGACCGATGACAGACTCGCGATCGAGTTCGAAGTACTTCTCGATGGTTTCGTCGATCCAGGCGACCTCGAACTCCGCGTCAAGCACGAAGACACCGATGTTCGCTTCGTCGAGAACGGTCGCGATCGGGTCGTAAGCTCCCTCTGTGGACGTGAGCTGCTCCGATTCTCGATCGACAGTATCCCGGTCGTGGACTGCCCCGATCGACCCCTGTAGATCGCCGTCCTCGACGAGTGGATTGATCCGTAGTTCGACGGGGAGATGCGCTTCATCGGCGGTTTCGATCATCACGTCGAACGGGTCAGGAGTCGTCATTTCGGCGTCAAGGCTCTCGTGTGTGGCTCGTTCGATCCGATCGACATCGTTGTCATCCAACAGCACGGAGATATGCTCGCCGAGGAGTGCCTCGCTCGTGTATCCGCTCTGCTCGAGAAGCGAATCATTGACTGCGACGAATCGTCCCGCCACATCCAGCTGGTAGAGGCCGCAATCGGACAACTTGGTGACGCCCCGATAGCGCTGGAGGATCTCGGGATCATCCACCGCCCCCCAGACCCGAATCCCCGAGATCTCTTTCGCTCGATTCATACGAAGAAGAAGTACTCATTGAAACAAATAAACTCCCCGCTTAATGGGACAGAGGCGGTGATGCAGACTACATTTCAAGGGCTAACTCGGCTGATTGATCCCGATTCCTTGGAGACTATCATTATCTTGTGCAACATCGCCATCCCATCCAAAGAGGATTATTGTGCTGTGTTGAATAGCGGCGATCTTGTCTATCACATCTCAGATTGGCTGGTGTATACCCTCCCACTGCTGATTCTCAGTTCGGTTTCGCAGAGTTCGCTTTCAGAGGGTTCAACAAAGCAGACTGGTCGGGATGGGTGAGGTGTTTCCTCATATGGTTGTTGCCACAGCCGTCGTCTTTCTCGTCAGTCTCGTGCTCGGAGTAGTGGGCATCTACGTCGGGGCACGAATCATCGTCGGGGTGAACGATTTCGATCACGCGTACGTGTTTACCCCGAAGTCTCGACGGCCGGCACAGCGTGAGCCCGTGAGATCATCTCATTGTTGCTGACGACTCGGCGAAGCTCTTCGTAGGGATTGCGTCCCTGCTGGCGCCACGTCGCCAGCAGGGACAAGATCGTCTCGTGAACGAACATCCCTCGATCGTTACGGAGTGTTCCGATGATTTTCCGGAGAACGACTGGTTCACGAAGTGCGTTCTCAGCTGCATTGTTCGTCGGAGCGACCGCTGGCTCACCGACGAAGGTGAGCCAGTGGTCGATTCCCCCTTCGATCTTCCCGAGAAGTGTTGCCACTGATTCGTCGTCAACTGATCGCTCAACAAGCGATCTAAGGCCGTTCTGGCATGAACGGTGCATCTGTGCTCGTTCACGAGCGGTCGGGTCGGTCTCCAGCCACGCCTGGAGACCGACGTACATCTGCTTCAGAGAGCGGTACACGGGCTCTGCGACATCGTAGTCAGCAGCGACGTCTTCGGCTTCACGAAGAATGTGAGCCCAGCATCGCTGGAGGTTGCTGCTGAAGGCTGGATACGCCGTCCACCCGTCGCAGACGACCGTTCCCGCGAAGTCCTCCCCGAGGACTTCTGCGGGAACATCATGCCCACGACTCTCTCTGACTGCGTAGAGCGTGTGCGTGTCCGTCCTGAACGTCCAAATCCACGCCTGTTCGTCATCGCGTTTGACGCCAGTTTCGTCAACATGGACGACGTCAGCATCCTGGATCTGCTGACGGATCTGTTTGTACTCATAGCGACCGGCGCGCGCAGCGCGCTCGGTCGCGTGCCACGCGGACGCCCCGGAGAGTTTCAGACCATGGAGTTGCTCGAAGCGGTCGGCGATTTTCCGGTAGGGAAGGCGGTGATCGTAGCGAGACACTGCTGATTGTGCGATGACGTTCACCCCGAACTGCCCCTCATCGGGGCAGTCGGGGTGAGACGCTACCGTCTCTGCGCCACAGCAGTCGCATTCGTAGCAGTGGCGGTTGTATTGGGTCGTTTCAGGAGGCTGTGGGTCGGGAATCTCCTCAACGAGTCGGGGGCTGACGCCCGCCGACTCGTCGAAGGCCTCGCCGCACTCTGGACAGCAGTCGCAGGTGACCTCGATTTCCCGGTCTGGATCAGGAGCAACTCGCCACTCAGGATCGTGTCCAGGTTTCCGGCCAGGAGTTCCACCGTCCGTCCGAGGCTCCTCGTCGTCGTCCTCGCCAGACGAGGACGACGACTTTCCACTGTTTGATTGGTCTTTACTCGGTGGTGTATGCGGTCCTTCGTACCACCGGAGCTTGGCTCTGAGGCGTTGATTCTCCTTGCGGAGTTCTTCGACTTCTTCTTTCAGATTAGCAAACTGTTGGAGAAGCTCTTCTTTGGAAGACTCCGAAGTCATGAACAGGCGAGACGGGATGGTCTCCGAACTGGAGACCATCCCTCGAAGATGCATTCGTTCGCCTGTTGCATCGATCTACTGCACCAGTTGTGCGACTCCTACGAGAGCCTGCCGAAATCACTCTGGGGCTAAACACGTACGATCACGCGATCGTTACTGCATTACTCGGAGCGATCGTATGGACCGTCGCGGGGGCACTCGTCGGCTCAATCCCCTTGGTCGGTCCGCTGATCGCCCTCGTCGCGTACATCGGCGTGATCAACTGGCGCTACGCGAGTTCGTGGACCGCCGCTGCGATGATCGGTCTCCTCGTGTGGCTAACAGTCTTGGCCGTGTTGTACGTGCTGGCTGTGTTCGGAGTCACGGGATTTGAGGCCACTGGGGTCCCGGGAACCTAGATTACCCATACGTAGCCGCTGATTCTTACGTTTCTCGGAAAAGCTAGATTGGAGGGTACACAATGGAACCTCTGACCCTAAGCATATAGGGGCCAGGTTGAACCGGCTCTCCGTTGGAGAAAAAGTCGTGAGTCCGATGACGGCAATCGCAGAATTCCGCCTGTCCGGGGAGAACAGCGCGTGTAAAACGGCGTTCGACCGGCTTCCGTCTCTGGAGTGCGAGATGGAGCCGGTCGTCGCCGGCGACATCGGTGTCTGGTTCTCCGGGGCCGAGCGCTCCGCAGTCGAGGACGCCCTTGCCGCGGATCCGACCGTCGAGAGCCACGAGCGGGTCGAGGCCGGGGAGGACCGCTGGTTCTACGAACTCGAGTTCGCGGGCGCCTTCGACGGCCTGTTTGAACTCGTCGCCGACCGCGACCGGGCAATCCTCGGCGCCGTCGGCAGGAGAGGTGTCTGGACGGTCCGCTTCCGGCTTCCCCAACGAGAGGACGTGCGGGAGGTCTACGACGGGGTAGCGGTGTTGGGCCTCGACCCCGAAGTCGTTCGTCTCGCTGACCCAGCGGCGGCGGATCACGGCCGGTCGGAGTTGACCGCTGAGCAGTACGAGGCGGTCGCCGTCGAATCGATCGGGGCTCCTTCGAGATTCCCCACGAGGTCATCGTAGAGAAACTCGCTTCTTACCTCAATCTCCCCCCTCGGGCGCTCTTCGGGCGGCTCCGTGGGCCTACAGAACGCTGGCCACAATCGAACTCAGGGATGACAACGCTGTTGTCCCGGCCTGAGATCGCTTGCTCGCGCGGTTCAATTTACGGTTGGAAGCACGACGGTTCGCGACGGACGACGAACAACGATTCCCCGGCATCGTTCTCACGCGTTCTTGAGTATGCCGCTGAACAGTTTGGAGCAGGTACAGGATCTTCCGATCGGTTTCGTCAAGATCTATAGTTCGAACCTACATATGAGAGGTCCATATGTTGGGCTTGCAGATGAGAAGCCATTCTGCGGGAGTTATACGCGATGAGAGGGCGGGTTGAGACGCTCTTTAGGGAATGGAGCAGGATCTTGGCGTTAGAGGTTGCGAGCTCGGGCAAGCTGCAGGTGTCAGTCGTCATTGACACCTGCTGATGCTGGCCTACAGCCCCCTCAAGCTCTGGCTGCTGCTCAGCGCCACCCAGCCAGTCGCCACCGGCGTGCTCGCTCTTCGATACGTGTAGTTCAGCGCCATAACAACTGCAAAAGAGCGGATAGAGCGTTATGAGTCCGTGTCTCGGTCTCGAGCGTCGATGATGAGCGTGTTCTCCACGAGGGATTTGTGACCACGACGGAAGCGTTCCGAGAGCGCTTGATGAGAGATATCGAATTCAGACGCTAATCCCTCCAGGTCTATCTCCCGTGGAATTTCGTAATATCCACGCTCGAAGGCGTCGACCAATGCGTCCTCCTGGCCATCCGTCAGACCGAATCGTCCCTGGCGCCCTTCATCGATATTATAGAGTGGTTTGACATTTAGGTCGACTCCATTCGCCTGGCAGTCATCATAGGCTCGAGCAAGCTCATCACGAGTCGGGAACAGAATGCGAAAATGCCACCCTTCGGTGTTCGTCGTCTGTGCAGAGAGAACCGTTCCGTCTTCCTCGACCAGAATGCGAAAGAGAATCTCGACTTGGCGGACCCAACTCATCCGATACAACCGCTCATCTTCGAGATCTGCAACGAGTTCGACCTCACCGACAGTCTCATCGTTTGCAAGCATCTCGTCAAGCCCATCAAAACTTGGCGCTTCCGCCCAGAGGTACGGCATGAGACACTCGTTCTTCTTCGCAACGATGCGCTCAGCTTTGAACTCGATATTCTCGATTGTATTGATCGTCTGTTCGAGCGCGAAGTCCTCAATCCCAACCTCGACTTCGACGATCGATGCGCCCATCCTAACCCCTCCCAACAGCGAGAGAAGGAGGATACTGTTCGATCTGATCAGCTTGCTGGTCCAGTGAGACGAGATGTTGATCGGAGTCATAGTGAATGACCTCAGCGTCCGCTAATTTTGGGATATGGATATGAACCAGTGAAATAGAGACAGATTTGATCGCGTCAGAAGAAACCTCGGTGACTGGCGCATCGTATTCCCGGCGAGCGACCTCTGTCGCCAGATCCGCCAGTGCCATCGGAGTTCTGTATTCTCGAAGGCTCTGGAGGACGTATCGACGTCGATCGCTCGCAAGCAGTTCATACGTTTCTGACGTGGTTAGGGGGGTGTTATCGCTCATCTGGTTGCTCCTGGAACGTTTCTTGATCTTTTCCAAGGATGGTAAACGACGAACTCCCACAGCCCCGGCATTCGGATGGAATTCCCAACGGCTCAACATCACCGTCTGTATTGATATTTACAACGTAGATATTGTCACAGCCCTCACACACGACAGCTGCGCGATCTTTCGGGTCTATTCCCATGGTAATGGGTAGGGGACAATATGTGATTATCCGAGTTAATTCTTCTTTAATATACGCCTTGCCATTTCAACCAGCGGTCCACTTAATGACGAGTGCCGTCGAGTTGCCACGTGAACATCGCTTTCAGGACCACTACCAGACTGTTGGCCGCTCCCGACCCCCAGATTGCGGTTTCCTCGCCGTCCACGGACGATTCAGTGGGAATGTCCATACCATCGTCGGATTCGGGGACGAGCACGCTGACCAACGTATTGGTTTCATCGGCCATGAGCAAGCGTCCGGCAGGCGAGTCCGACCAGACCCAGAGCGTCTCGAAGAACTCGACGTTCGGAATCTCGACTTCGAGCTCGTCTTCGACTTCCGGGGACATCGCTCCCAACCGGATCGTGACGCCGCGCTCGCTCGCCTCCCGAAGGCGCTCGACGAGTGTGTCCGTGAGTACCTCCCCGACGGTCATGTAGACGAGTTCGTCCTCGGCGTTCTCGATAAAGTCGATGACGCGATCCGAGATCGCTTGCTGATTGCTGACGGTCCAGACGCCCTGTTGTTCCTCCGAGCGCGAGACTCCACCGAGCGAGTCGAGCGCACTCACCAACTCGTGGACCCGATAGGACACCTCGGATTCGAACCGCCGTCCCGTCGTTTCCGAGGAAACCGCCCAAAACTGTTTGGGTGTCGATTGCTGGACGTCGACGAGCCCCCACGACTGGAGTTCCTCGACAGCATCATAGACACGCGTTCGGGGAACCGACGTGACGTCACTGACGTCTCTAGCCGTGCCGTCGCCGAGACCCTGGAGGGCAACAAACGTCCGAGCAGCGTACGTGCTCAAGCCGAGCGCCTCGAGGTGATCGACCGCCGTCGACCATGACCGATCCGAGTCAGTGGGAGCCATTGAACCAGTGGTGTATCCGCTCTCGCGACCCTCCCGGTAGGGAAAGGGTAGGCACACGGCGTCAGCGTGGTTGGGACCTATCTGCCACAGTGTGCCCATCGGGGGTTCGTCCTCCCCATGCATATAGTTATTGTGAGTATCCGAGTGAATTAGTTTCGAGAAGATGGAAGACCCGTACTGCTATCGGTCTCGGGAAAACTCTGTAGTGATGAGAGTGACACATTGAAACGCGACTTCGTATCCGTGATATCCAT
>NZ_QPND01000017.1:0-72524 GCF_003344565.1 Saliphagus sp. LR7
GCTGGCGAAGTTCAGGGGCGTCTCGAAGCACCACCTCCAGAAATACCTCGGCTTCCTCGCACTGAAACTCAACTCACCGGATGACTGGTTTGAGAAATTACTGTGTTACGATGTATCGAGATGAGCGTACGACTTAAGCGGTTGGGCGTGGATGGCGTTTCGGACTCATTCACGAGCCTTGCCGTACGGTTGCAGACTCAGCGAATAGGAAGTTGCGGAGATTTCAAAGCCATCTGTTTCGAGAGGCATCGTCCTACTCGTCACGGAGGGTAGCACCCATTTCTCTTCCAAAGCGAGAGACTGCAACGACTTCGATTCAGGCCATGCTACTCGTTCATCAGCAACCGACGAAGCGGTACTATACTGCAAAAAGCAATATGTAGTGAACAGGTTTACAATCTAATTCATAGTGAACAGGAGGTTACGGTCCCTTTCTGGTGACTCCAGTTATCGTCCCGATCATCGTCCACCCCGATTCACCTAGGTCCTTCCGTCCGACCAGAACCGATTCGTTATCCGAGCTCGTGATGAATCGGTAGTTCGCCTTATCGCCCTCGCATACACCCTCCGCCTGAAAGTCCTGCTGAAAGAACTCGGCCCCGGAAATATGAAATACGCCTGTCGTTCCGTCGTTGAGTGTGAGCTCAACGGGATCAGGGCTGGTTTGGTGTATTCGCTTCGCGATCGGGTTGAGGTCTGTCATATTACTGTATTAGCGGTTGCAACCTATAAGTCGTGCCGATCCTACACGAAATCACTTTGATGACTTCATTGAGCACACCTAGATTACGAATGGAATCGTCGCATCTCAAAACAATGTACCCTATTCCAGGCCGCTCGTCGTTCTCAACCAAATTTCGAAGATACACTCGGCAAAATTGGGAGAAAAAGCCGCTTTGGACCCAATAGAGCTCTTTCCCCGTTGTCAGTCTTGCTCTCCACTGCGATAGGTCCCAAGGTCGTTGCGATGCACCTACAGGAATTGAGTCACGCCCAATTCTCATCACCCTATACCGCCTTCTTTGAGTGACCGATACCTTGATTATGATGCCACCCGAAGTTTCGAATTCACATGGGAATGGGTGACTATGACCAACGTGAGTATGAACGTCACGAACAACTAATCTCGGAGATTGAGTCTGACTCGGACGAACAGCCCAACGAATATCGTGGCAAAATATCGTTCGACGAGGGGAGTTCGACTGGTGAACTCCTTGAGAATCTTCAAAAAATCAAGTCAGACAAATCGTGATAGAGTTAGAGAAGGACTTCGACCAAACGGTTTATCTTCATCTGAGGAGTACTCCTTAACATGGCGTTTGACGAGATCCTTAGTGGTGACCAGCTCACAGGCCGACAAGCCGCAATGATCTTCTTCACTTGGTTAACACTAGTGTTGATAGCAGGGGTTGTCATATTACTGATTACAAGAAGTACTATTGGATAGCTAATTCCCACATCTGCCTTATTGAACGATCTGATCAAAGTATATGAGTTGATGGATAGATTTAACAGATTCCAGCAACGAGGTCAGTATGCTCCGTTGGTGTAGCTCGGCCAATCATCTCGGCATCTCAGGCCGAGGACCGAGGTTCAAATCCTTGACGGGGCATCAATTGCTGAGATATAGTCGCTGTTCAAACCAATAAATTGATAAGCAAATCTTGATGAGGGTCTCTATGAACTGGGTTCGGTCCATCCTTTCTTTTATCATCTTGGGTCTCTTATGGGGAAGTTCGTTCGTTGCAATTGAGGCAGGGCTCCCTTACTTTCCACCAATTCTATTCGCAGCACTCCGATACTACGTTGCTGGAGCTATGATCCTTGTGTTTGCTATAATGACTACCGAATACTGGCGCCCTCGCTCCTATCAAGATTGGCTCGTTATTCTGATCGCAGGTGCCTTCATCATTGGAGGCCATCACGCGTTTTTGTATATGGGCCAACAGTATATCTCTGGAACTGTGGCAGCGGTTATCATCAGTCTGGGTCCCATTCTGACCATGATGTTCGCCACCTTCCTATTGGACGAGTCCTTGACTGCGATACGTATCGTTGGATTGGTCCTTGGATTCGTTGGTGTGACTTTAATATCTGGCCCAACTGATATATTCATGATCACAACTAGTATGTTTGGGAGCGGCCTAGTATTCCTTGCAGCATCGGCTTTTGCGTTAGGTTCTGTTCTTACTCGTCCTTATCGAACCAAGATGCCAGTTCAGAGCATGCAAGGATGGGCGATGCTTTTGGGTGCAGGACTGTTACATGTTGTTGGGACCGGCACAGGTGAACATTTGGAAGCGATTCAATGGACACCACCTGCAATTTTTTCACTGATCCATCTTAGTCTTATTTCTGGAGCAGTGGCGTTTCTCCTTTATTTCAAGTTACTAGATCAGCATGGTCCGGCAGAAATTAATCTCATCGGATATTTCGAGCCTGTTGCTGCGGCGCTCTTAAGCTGGGTGATTTTCGGTCGGTTAGTAGATCTTCCAACAGCTACTGGTTTCATTGCGATATTTGGTGGGTTTCTCATCATTAAATACCATTCATTGGTACAACTATCCACAATTATGAAAAAGATGTGATATACTCTATGAAATGACTCTAAATCTCCATTCTTGATTATCTAATAAGTGTATATCACTTATATAATTGACATAGGGGATAATGAAATAGTTATATTACTTCAGCTGTTGTTTACCAATCATAGGATCGGTGACAACGGTTTACCGTTCAATCGCGCCACCGTGTTGCGATCAACGGTGCAATGACTTGGAATCGACCCTATCAATGGCCTGAAAGGAGATGGTCTTATTCTTGATTCCCATTCGCTTTCCCCCCGGTTCCTCACCTGTTCATTTAACGATCCAGCAGATAGAATCAATTGCGTTCGGTGTGGCCGAACCAATCGGGCGAAGTGAAAACGAAAACGATAGGCCCAATGCAAATCATCGTCTCGGTAGACACGATCGTGGGTACGGCTAGGTGGTGTGCCAGTGGGACGGACCAGGAGGGATCATCGGAGCCCGGCCAAGAAGCCGGTCTTGTGGAGAGTCTTCCCTACGAGCAGACCAATGAGTGACTGTGTCGTCTACGATGTGACGGTCCTCTTCGCGGCCATTGCCGGGACGAGCGCGACCGTTTTGTCGTTGCTCTCGTGGTCAGTATTTAAACGGTCCCCCGTCGGAAAGCTCGTTTTCGGGTTGTTATTCGTTATGTCCCTGTTTACCGTACAGAAGGGACTCGTGTTGCTCTTTAGCTGTGAAGTCATCTACGTTCGACTGCTCAAGAGCGTTCTCAACACTGGGTTTTTCGTGATCGTCGTCATCCTCGTCGTGGCCGTTCGAAGATGGGATGGTAACGAGCTGGGTGATCTCGAATGGTAGACGTTCCTCCGCTCGTCATCTACGACCTGCTGATCGGCATGCTGTCGGGACTTGGCCTGATCTACCTTCTGTACTCCCGACGGACGCCTCTTGTCTGCCAACCGCCGCTAGTACTCTCGTTCGCGGGATTGTTTTTGTTCATCCTTGGTGACCCGCTGGCCCAACTCCTCTACTCGCCGGCAATTCACGTCACACACGGCGTTGCCGCTCTCTTGATCGCCTACGGGCTCTATGACCCGACACAGAATCGGATCCGCCGAACGGAGTGGTCGGTGTTCTTCCTTCGCGACCCAAGCATGGTTCGCTCGTCGCCAGAGTGGATGACTCCAATGGACGATCAGGTCCTGTTGCTCTTGCAGACAGCTGAAATAACGCTGACGCCTGCGATCATCGCTTTCAACATCGACCGGAGCCGGGAAGCGGTCAACCGGCGGCTGAAGACCCTCGTTGATCACGGGTTCGTAAATCGGCCCGATCGTGGAAAGTACGAACTCAGCCCGGCTGGAAGACGATATCTCAATGGAAAAACAGGACCCGGTACCGGTGACGACTGACCTCGTCCGTTGTGGAATCGCGTTCGACCTCTTCGAGTGAACAATCGTGAACGGTTCACCGACTCTGATCCATTCGAGCGCGTGAAGGCCACTGGCGTAAGTGAGCCTTGATCACGATCTAGTGATCAGGAGGCTCACGGACTGATGATGAGTGCTAATTTTGATTATGCCAGATATTACAAATCACATAGTAATCACGGATTCATGCTATCGTCTGAATATGGTGGACAGCACCTTAACGACAGCCGTGCTTCAAGCGCGGTTCGGAATGATGGGTAGGGGGTATGATCGATGAGCCACGTCCATGGGACGGTGAGATTTGATGCCGCTCTGTCGTCGAAGATGATCTCGGAGTGGATTCCTGACGCCGAGGTTCAAGCCATGACCGATCACGTCGCGGTCGCTACGGATTCTCTCGACGTTCACGCGAGCGAATCTTTCGCTTCGGAGGCCAGTACCGACACTTACTGCTGGGTGGTCGGCGATCTCTACGGACATCAATTCGGGGGCTCGATGATGGGAGAGGCGTACGAACCCCGACCGGACACGACGAATTCCGCCCAGTTCGTCCTTGAGCTGTATGCACAGCATGGGACCGACGCGCTTACGCAGTTAAACGGAAATTTCTTAGTGCTCATCGACGATCGGAAGACTGGCGAATTCATCGTCTGCACCGACCGGTTAGGGACAGTTCCGCTGTACTGGACGTGTGTCGCCGATGAGGGGGTTGTTTTCTCGACGAACATCCAGACGCTCCCCCCCCATCCGGCAGTTGAGACGGCGTTTGATCCCGACTACCTCCACGAGTACCTCGCGTTTCGGCGTACCTTTGGGGTGAAGACGCCTTTCGAGGGTGTCGAAAAACACCAACCGGGGACAGTTACGACGTTCTCAACCCGAACGTCGAACGCCTCGTCCCGCCAATACTGGCGGCCCCGATACCGCCCACGAGAGGTCTCGTTCGATTGGTTCGTCGATGAGTTCAGTCACCGATTTCGGACGATCATCGACGAGTGGCTTCAAGATGACCGGGAGTACGGCGTGTTACTCTCAGGGGGAAGTGACTCTCGACTCGTGCTTGCAGGGCTCGACGAGCCGACGGCCTTCCACATGAACGACTGGATGAACACCGAAGCACGGACCGCAGAGCGCGCCGCCCTCGAAGTCGGCGCGGACTTCGAGTTCCTCGACCGAGGTGCGAAGTATCGGATCGACGCCCTCTCTCGTAACAGTGGTGCGGCCTCATTCAACGGCTGGTTCACCCAGTCATACACAAGCGGATTTCGAGAGCGTATAACGCACCGCGTCGATGGCTTGCTTTCGGGCCTCTACGGTGATTCCCTCTTTCGGGGGTATTCTATCCCCTCGCCGACGATTTCGCTCGGTTCATTCGGCTCGATAACACTCCCGATCGAACGTCCAATTGACTCCGTCGAGGAATATATCGACCTACTCCTTGAGGGCGCCCATGACGGGTTCTCGCTCCCGACAGACCTCCGGGCGGTCCTTGAGGCGAACATTCACCGAGAGGGAGATCAGATTGTCCACCACGGCGTCATCTACGACTCGATCGATGAGCTCGTTTACTACGGCGGGTGTTATCCGCTTTCGAACGATGACGATCTGCGATTCCACACGGATCTTCGTCGGCTCCTTCCCTATCGTTCGCCGTTTCTCGACGATCGACTCGTCGATCTTTCGCTGTCGATGCCGATTCGCTACCGGCTCCGGCGAAACCTCATCGACCGTGCGATCGAACGCCTTGCCCCCGAGCTGGCAGGGATCGCCCACTCGAGTACTGGCGTCGCGCTCTCGCGGCCGTTCGCCCTGAAGTACGCAGGGACGCACGTCCGAGAGTTCTGGCGCGATCGATGGCCGGGACGGTCCCTGCCGGAACCGTATCTTACCGAGGGACCGTGGCTCGACGACGGGGAATTGCTCCGAGCACACCCGTTCGCGATCGAGACCATCAAGGAGGAACGGGAGCTGGTCGAGGCGTTACCCGGCCAGACGATGGACGATGTTCGAGAGATCTACGCTCGACACTGCCGAGGAGAAGACCACGTCGGCGAGCTGTATGGATTGTTAACTGCCCTCACGATGCCGGTGATCGAGCGGATGCTCGTTGGGAAGGAGTCGACTGAGGACACGCCGATCGAGGAGGACCTAACGGTTCACCCTCCCCGCCGGGGGGTGATCAGCAGTGATTGAACGGTCCCAAACGGCCGTGATCACCGCCTCGCGGTATCCACACGGCTACGCATCCGTGCGCTCGCTTGGAAAGCGGGGAGTGGGGACGATCGCCGCTGTCGACGACCCCGGCCTCGGTGTGACGGCCTCGCGGTACTGCGACAAGGTGGTGTCGATCCCACCTACGACGGATCTTCCGGCGTATAAGGACGCGTTAGTGACCCTCGCTGCACGGCCCGAGGTCCGAACGATCGTGCCCCACCGACCCCAAGACCCTTACGTGCTCTCTCGATATGGCGACGAATTCACCGAGCATATCGACCTCGTTGTCCCGCCGCTTTCAACTCTCCGTGCGGTCCACGACCGAAAACGCCTCGCGGAGGTCGCCAAGACGGCTGGGGTCCCCATTCCGGAGACTCGACTGCTGAGCGAGGTAGAAAGTTGGAGTGACGACTGTATCGTGAAATCGCGGTACAACCTCCTCACGGGGACGTACGTCGAGGGGTTCGAGGCGGGGGAGTCACGGATCGCGAAATCGATCACACACGTCCCGGCCGGCGAGACGCCTCCAGTTGAGACGCTCACCGAGGAACTACACCACGATCCCATCGTCCAAGAGTACGTTTCCGGAACGGAGTACCTCTTCGGCGCGCTGTACGAACACGGAGAGCCACTTGGAACGTTCCAGCACCGACAGATCCGTGGAGACTCCTACACCGGTAGCGGTGGCGTATATCGAGAGTCGGTCTTCGACCCCAAACTCGAGGCCACGGGTCGGGCGATCCTTGACGAACTCGAGTGGCACGGTCTCGCTTGTATCGAGTACGTCAAAGATGAGGAAACGGGGGCGTTCTCGCTTGTCGAGATTAACCCACGGATGTGGCAGTCGCTAGCCTGTTCGGTACGCGCCGGCGCCGACTTTCCCTACTGGTACTGGCTCGTATCGACCGGGAATGCACGCCGAATCGAAAACGAGTACGACACCAGCGTCAGGACCCACTATCTCTACGGCGAACTCGAGCATCTGGTCAGCGTGGCTCGTAAGGAATCACCGTTCGTCGAACGGCCGTCTCTGCGGAGGCGAGCGCTCGAGATCGGAGCATCCTGTA
Organism: Saliphagus sp. LR7; assembly: GCF_003344565.1. Taxonomy (NCBI): domain Archaea; kingdom Methanobacteriati; phylum Methanobacteriota; class Halobacteria; order Halobacteriales; family Natrialbaceae; genus Saliphagus; species Saliphagus sp. LR7. The sequence continues at coordinate 7,243 of NZ_QPND01000017.1, forward strand.
TCGGCGTTCCCAACTTCGATTTCGTCCACCAAGATGACCCTCGTCCGATCGCCCGGCAGGCAAAAACGGAGGTTGAACGGGCTGTGTCGAGGCGTCTGTGATGAGTGATCGACGAAATCCGGTTCCGCTATCCGTTCGAACCACGACCTCGGCTTGGCAACTTTTCTCTACGCTCGCTGACTGGTCAGCGAGCAGTCGGAGCGAAGCGATCAGCGGTTCCCGCTGGACTCGTTACACCGTCCCATCGTGCTCGGGTTCACTCGCCTTCCGCCATGGTTTGAACGCGCCTTCGGGCCCTTCGAGTCGGTGTTCTCGGACAGCCGGAACTTCGAGTCGTTCACCGCGCTCGCGAGCGCGGTGATCATGGCACACAGCCAGTGGACAGTCAGTGAACTCGCTCGCGGGGTTTCGCGTCCCGCTGCGGACGCGAAATCCGGCCGTGCCTATCGTTACTTTCTCGGTGGAGCCGACTGGTCAGCCACCGATCTTGCTCACCACCAGACTGCGTACATCTTCGAGCAACTCGACGTCGGTGCGGGTGACGACGTTCTCCTTCATATCGACGATACGTTCGTCGGGAAAACCGGCGACGCCACCGATGGCGTCGCCGAGTTGTACAATCCAGCCGAAGGTGAACTCGAGCAAGGTAACAAGTTCGTCACTTCCTGCATCCAGGTCAGTGACGTCTACGTTCCCTATTTCGCGCGCATGTTCATTCCCGAAGACCTCGCTCCCGAGTTCGACCAGCCGTTCATGAAAAAGACCGAGATCGCTGTCGAAGAGATCGTGACGCCGCTCCAGCTCCCGGCTGGAGCGGCTCTCACCGTCGTCTTCGATTCTGCGTACTACGGCGGCGAACGCGTCGAAGCGATCCAAGAACAGGGCCACGACGTGGTTTGTCGCTACAAATCGAGCAACCACGTGTCTCCGGTCGAGGAGGTCTGGAGCCAACGCGTCGACGCCTTCGCGTCGACGCTGGAGTACGAACAGACCACGATCACGGTTCGAGGTGAGACGAAGACCTACCACGTTGCTAGTGAAACCGTGGAGATCGAGGGCGTAGGCCCAGTTAAGATCGTGGCGAGTAAGACCGCTGACGGCACTCCTCGGTACTATTTGAGCACGGATCTCGGCCCATCAGCGGCCGAGATCCTCGAACTCGTCGAGGATCGCTGGAATATCGAGACACTCCACCAGGAATCGGACGCGAAGTTCGGATTCAAGCAGTATCAAGTCGAGCGCAAGCAAGCCATCGAGCGTTACCTCCAACTCGTGTTTCTGGCATGGACGCTGATAACGCTCTCAGAGCGGGCAAACGTGGCGTTCTGGGACGACCGAGGCGGACGCTCAGTCCGCCTCGATCATGCTCAGGAAGCATATCACGTCGAAACATTGCTCGATATCTTCGAAGAGATCGACCCGTCGCTCTCGCGAGCGGAGCGACGGGCGAGAATGCATGAATGCGTCAGGTCTCATTCGTGGTCGTCTGTTTCGATTTCTTTTATTCAGTATCTCGATATAATTAGTCTATTAGGAGAAGAACGCGGTTATTGGAAAGCTATTCTTTCAGTAGCGTTTCTCCGGTAGCTGAAGAGCGAACCCGGTTTAGACCACCTCGGGAGTGGATGGATTGAACGATCTTGCCAAGCCGAGACGTGGGAATGAATGTCAATCAAGCGAAAGATATGAAAATAACCGACAGCTAACTTATTGACCGGAAAATCGCTTCGTCAGTCGCCAGCAGACGTTTCAATCGTGCTTGAGTCTGTGACGGTAATGTCTCCGGTGAGCTCGGTGTTGGGATAGGGCATGTCGAGGCCTTCGGTATCGAAGCGTTGTTTGACTGCTTCGACAAAGCGAGCGCGGACGGCACCATAACTACTCTGATTGGTATCAATCCAGACCCGGCCCTGGAGTACGACTGCGGAGTCACCCAGTTCGGTCACGGGAGCTGTCGGGGCGGGATCGGCGAGCACCCCCTCGGTCAGCTTCCCCTCGTCGATAATTGCCCGACGGGCTTGTTCGATATCGTCGTCATAGCCGATCCCAAATCCGACCGAGATACGGCGTGTGTCGTTTGCTTCGTTGTTGATCAGAGCTGCATCCGCAAGGTCACTGTTGGGGACCGTGACAAGCTGGTTGTCGAACGTATCGAGTTTCGTTACCCGAAGCTGGACCTCTCGCACCACACCCGAATTCCCGTCCCACTCAATCCAATCACCAGTCGTGAACGGCTCATCCTGAATAATGAACACGCCAGCGACGAAATTCTCGATGAGGTCCTGTGCGGCGAAGCCAACGGCAAGGGAAAGGGCAGCCGCTAACGTTGCGAACGCCCCCAAGACGACACCGAATCCGGCGACTGTCGCAGCCAGTGCCACCGCCACAACAGTGACAACCACTACAGTCGTGCTGACGGCAAGATCAATGAGCGTTCGGTCGAAACCACGGTGTTCGAGCCCGCGTTCAACCGTTCTGGACATGAACGACTTCCCGATCCAGTAAATGAGCGCAAACGCGACGATGAACAACGCGACCGTCGTCAGTGCACTCACAACTGGTGGGATGTACTGTTGCGGATCGATGGAAACCCCCTGCTGAAGTGGTAGCATACTTCCGTGGGTGAGATAGCAAGGTGTGTATTTATATCCTCGGATGGAAGATAATACACATTATTGTGAAATCCTTGGATTAAATATTGGTCAATATAAATATCATATCACGATTTGTCCTCTCCGACCGAGCCCCGTGATCAAGCTAAAGAGCTGAAGCCGGTTACTGGTCTGAGTTTTGAGCCGGTGCAACCATATCATCGATTTGGAGAACGAGGATGCTGTCCGTCTCGTCTATCCCATCAACGTGGCCCTCGATCTTGAGCTTCGAGAGCGGCGTTGGACCAACGATAATGCTGTCGTCCTCGTGAAAATCGGTAATCGAGCCCTGAATGTGCACCTCTGCGCGGCAGAGATCTGGATGGTGAACGCTCGAGAGGTCGATTTCCTCGACAATAACGCCCTCAACATCTTCACCTTCGTGCTCAAGCGGGACCGACGCAGGGTTGTTCATCTGCTGGATCTCGAGGGCTTCGTAGGCCGTCGCCGTCGGCTTGTAGCCGCCCTTTGGTCCGGGGACGCCCTCGACGAGTTGGAGCGCTTTCAGACTCTGCATCTGGTTACGGATCGTGCCAGGGTTTCGGTTGACCTCCTCGGCGATCTCCTCGCCTTTGATCGTGTCTTCGGATTCTCTATGAAGGTTCGTCAGCGTGCGCAGAATCTTCTTCTGGCTCGATGTGAGGTCGATTGATGACATATGAGAATCTCCACTATAGATGCTGATAAAATTATCGGTTGCCCCTATACGAGGAGAAGTGGCTCCTCAATCAGTTTCCATTTTGTAGTCATAGCACCGTTTGAATAGAGTGGTCCGTCCGCAGGAAACTATTTGACAGTCATGCTGTACCGCCAGTCACGCGACATCCAACCAGACAGGGAAGTTGTACTGCCCCTCACCTGAATCTGGAATCTGGATTGTCCGCAATCACCAAACTAAGAACATTCCCTCTTTAAGTTAGAGAGGAACCATCAAACCTATGATTCTGTATGTGTGTGACCTACTTTCACGACCTGGTTTCCCTTCCGGAATGTTCCCCCAGGTTGTGCGATCTGTTAGTGTGATTCCGATCGGGTTGTACCACTACTCCCAACCCGGTCGGGTTCGCATGTGGTGCGATCGGATTCCGGGATTCGATAGAGACTCTGTCGTGCATCTCGAATATAGATGCCTTCCTCGACCAAACCCCTGGATTCGAGCCGCTGCAATGCATCTCGAACCGTGCGTTTTGCAAGGCGTGTCTCGTCAGTCAATTCGTTCTGAGTCAATTCGTGCTCGTGTTGGAGAACCTTATAGACGAGTTTCGAACTTGGAGGTAGATCTGCTAACTCCTGAGTTAATTCCGGCATATGATTCAGTATAGTGCTCTTATCCCATATCACTGCAAGTCAGTTTCGGTCTCCGTATCACAGAATAGATGACGACGGAGAGTTTGTTCCGTTGGCACTTGTATGTACCACGAGAATCAGTAGGCTGAAAGCTGAAAATTTTCATCTCTCAGCGCCAGCGACTCTCTACACGGGTCCGGTAGCGTAGGGCCAGAACACTCGTGTTCGCGATCGACTGGATGACATGAGGGGGGTGTTCCTCACGGGCCTCCTGGATGTTCTGTTCACTCTCGACCAGGTGTGTGAGCGCCGCATCGATTACGTCGGCCATCGGCGGGTCGTCCTCAGGGCCGGCGGCGACGATCTCGCTCGCTTCCTCGAGGAGCTGCTGTCGCTCGTCGCTGAGTCTGAGGGTCGTTCGTTTCGTCGGCATATAAACGAATGTGCATACGGGGGGTACGAACCCGTCGATCTCAACTACCTGAAATGGGTGTGCGGCATAAAGGGGGGCCAGGTCGGCGCAGTGACTGGGCCGAAAGCGGTCGCGATTGGCGCCGATCTATGTACACTTGGGGGCCGTCGACGACGTCGAGTGTGCATATATTTGGTCGACTGCATACATCGAGGTCTGACCCCGGGTCTCTACGCGTGAAGACCCCTCTCCAGGCCGTCCTTGGTCACTCCACACGAGATAATTTCAGTCGTAGTCTGTCTGATCCTCGCGTTTCATCGAGGTGCGAACGTAACAAGCAGCAGAAGATTCTCTTACTCTCGAATTGAAAGCTGTAGTATGAAGCCGAAGACAAGGCGGAGACTGCTTTTTCTCGGGGTCTTTCTTGTCATCATCAGTCCACCGTTCTTTTGGACGACGTGTAGTGATGTAGGATACGGACCTGACGGACCACCGGGCGGCTACGAACTCGAAGGGTTTACTGGCGTTACAGTGTCCTATACACCTGATGGCGGAGTCAATTCATGTACCGCTGGTATGGGGCCGGTGTATCTCCCGCTCGGAATTGCCCTGATACTAATTTCACTCGCTCGTTAGCTACTTGATCTGTATGTAACGTGAGAATCAGCTTCTCACCCCTGAAAAAATGGCTCCGGTGGGTTGAGCTTATTCAGACTGGGGTCCAATTCTATTGTGTCAACTTCGGAAATACACAGTGGGTTTGAGTTCAGTCTCGCTACCCCTACCTCACGGACCTATTTTTCACGAGGGAGCCAGCAGATTCCCGCGTTGCATACAGAGGATCCATTTATCACAGTTGACTTTCGCCATCACGTCATTCAGTCAATCGCGAACACAAGGGTACTGTCAATCCGGTACCGGACGAAAGTCGACAATCGGTGGCGCTAGGAGCCGAAATTGCTCCTCGCTTCAGCTTGATACCTTGAAGACTATACTACGATATTGGCAATGGGTCGTCGTACACAGTCGATTTTTTTATTGGATAATCTGGTCCATAGTCGCTTTGGAGGGTTTCGACTACATCTCCCAAATAGCTACTTGCCGAAGGTGAAATATAGACCTCATCAATAAGAATACTGGGGTCTAATTCTATACCCATTCCAATCTTGGGCTTGATTTTCATTCCATCTACATCGATATCATCAAGAGGTTCATAACTCGTTAATACGGTCCGGTATTCTCTTTCATGTTCATATATATCTCTTTTTGTGAATATGGGAGCATAGCCTCCTGTTGGCTCGTCACCAGTAGTATGATATTGCACCTTACCGGATATCCGTTCATAGTTAAATTCCAATGCAGAAGGAAAGTTTAGTGATTCTTTTAGCGCTCCTACTGTTGATTTAATAGCGATCCCATTATCACCTTCAACGTATATCTGCCAGAGAGCTGCTGACTGACTTTCCTTCATATTCCAACAACTCACATAATCGTCTGAATCATCATCCATAATATATTCTGTCATCTCTTCATCTAGCATCTCTTTTTCAATATATCTTCTTTTCAGTATTTTCTTTGCTGCCGATTTAGAATACCTTCCTTCATACGGATCTTCAAAATTAGATCGGTGCGAAAACCACAATTGGTTAGTCTGAATTAGAGAAATGAATTGTCCTAGGTCCATATATCGCCAGATTTTGGTAGCGGAGTCAGCTTTGTTTGGATACCATTGTCTGGGGCGATCTCGGTAATCATGGATGTTGTCCCTAACTCCACTAAGGTGTGGGTCATGGACTTCACTCGGGTGTGCGTCATGCATATCAATATACGACTCATCCCGAGGATCTGGGCCCTCCATATCTACTCCTCTATCATTCACCGAACAAAACTATTGCTGACGCCCCTTTCTGTGGCTTTCTGTTTTGCCGTGGTTATCCAGTTGTCATCCCCGTCCCGCTGGGTTGTCACAGTTAGCCAGTGCGCCCTGGGGTATGTCTTTTTAACCACTCCAATCATTCAGATTGGAGTCCCGATCAAACTCCCGACGCGTCTTCTCATACGCCTTCCGACCGACCTCGACATCTGCGATGTTCTCCAGATACTTCGGCCGCACAGCCCGCTCCGCATGTCCCGGACCGCGTGTCCCTGAATACATCACGCGAAGATCGTGGTCGTCCGATTTCAGGTCATCCTCGCTCTCCGAGAACACACCGGTCTTCAACGCCTTGTCGGTCAACCGCTCCGCTTCAGATGTAACAATCCGCTCACGTCGATCGCCGCTACATCGGATCTGCAGATTCTCGTCGAGTATGTCGATGAACGCCTCCCGGGTAAACTCTGACTTGTACTCGCGGCCGAAATCGAACTTCTCCTTTACGATCTGGTACACGAGATCTTCCAGTGGGAACACCGGGTGCGTACCGACCGCATACTTCAGCGGGTCCTCCCGCCGCATGTAGTCCAGCTGTTCCTCGAACAGATTCTCAAGGTTCGTGTGGAGGAACGGCCCGGCCTCGTGCGCCATCCATTTCTCCTCAACATCCGCCACCCAGACTGTGTACGAATCCGCTGCACAGTTCCTGTTCAGAACCGAGTAATCCATCGACACCGCGTCGTCCGAACGGGTCAATGTTACGTACTGGAACGATATATCGGTGCCTTCCACGCCCAGCTGCGACTTCAGCAGGTCCCGGTTCATCGGCGAGTCCAGCACCTCCCGAGCCTCATTCACGTTTCTCACCCAGACGGCCTGGTCTTCCCCGCCGATCTCGCAGCAGATGACGCAGATGTACGTGCCGTTGTATTCGTTCTTGACCAGGATGGCGTCCGCTGGCGTCTTCTTCACCGAGCACAGCGGGTTGACGCCGAGATATTTGAACCCGCTTTGCTCGCACCCTGAACCGCCTCGCGGATGGAACCCGGCCGTCACGGCCTGCAGCAGTTTCAGATGTTCCTCCCGTTCGTCGAACCGGACGGACAGTTTCCGATCCAGGTCCTCGGCATCGAACCCATCCAGGTTCTCCTCAAACTCCTCCTCGAACCGGTCCTGGTTCCAATCGGTCAGACCCTCGAAGAACCCATCATGATCGAACGTTCGTGGGTCCTCCAGGTTCTTCATACAACTTCGATAGCATCAGGTTCCGGCTCAATATTACTACTTCGGCGGTTGATCACCAGTCAGTAAACCCCCTGAGCATTGCCTCTGCGACTCGTTCAGCAGTCTGTCGATCGACTCCTTGGTCTTCGACTGTTCGCACCGCCATCTCGTGAATTGCGATCCGAGCGACCTGTGAAAACGGGGGCAACCGAGCGGCCGCGCCCTGCGCGGCCCGCTCGGTCATCAGAAACGAGTACGTCATCAATACCACCGACACGTGATGGTTCCAGCCTGTCCACGTTCGTCCCTCGAACTGATTCATCCCCAGCACCTGCTTTGCATCCTTGTGAAATTGCTCAACCGGCCAACGTACGTGCGCATACCCGACTAACTCGGCCAGACTCCACTCATCGAGGCCCCAGCACAGCCACGCCTTCGTCTCACCGTCTCGGTCCTCAATCACCAGCCACGCCTCTTCGTCGGACACCCAGCGCCGCTGGGTGTTCGACACCACCCGCACTCGCTGTCTGTGGAACCGTCCTGACAGCGGCCCCTTCGTTCCTTCCGCCCATGTTACCTCTTTCCAGACCTCGATCTCGTCGGCTATCTCACGCGGTGAGACAGCCTCGACATCCTCGGAATAGGTCGGGTGAGTCCTCGGCCGGCCGGGTCCGTCAGTCGGACCCGGCGGCCGTATCGGTGTCTCTGCTGGAATGACTCGGAGCTCCGATGGAGTTACACCGAGAACGTACGGTTCGTCCCATGCACGTAGCTGAGAACGCAGCTCACGGTCATCTCCGTACCCGGCGTCTGCTCCCACGCACGCGTGAGGAACGTTCGCTGATCGAGCGCGCTCGATCAGCTCCAGTGCGATATCGGGCTTTGTTCGGAACTCGATATCTTCCGGGAGTCCAACTTCATCCCGAAGCTCCGCGTAGCGGTCCTCTTCGACCCATGGACGCGGGAGATACAGGTCCATGCCCAGCGGCCATGTGAGTTGGTCGGCGTTCCGGGCGGCGCCCGGAACAGCCGACACCAGATCAACCGCGACTTGACAGTTGTCGACTTTCCCGATGGATCCAGCGTACTGGCGTGTAACACCGACGCTATGATTGCCTTTCTTGCGGAAATCGACATCATCGAAGATCAGCATCGCCTCCTCCGAGGCGATGCGATCTGGAATAGTGTCATTGAGATGAGCCTGGAGAGCATCATGGTTCCAAGGACTTTGGGTGATAAATCGCCGGATGCGGTCTTCATGAACATCCATTCGTTTCCCAATGCCACGCAAGGTTTTGTGGCTACCGGGGCGCACTAACCCCTCTACGTAGGCGAGTGCCATCCGCCACGTATTGGCGGCACGCGCCCACGACGAGCCGTCGGGCCGCGTCGTGAACGCGGCCCGAACTGGATCGAGAAATCGTCGAATTGCCAACTTTGGATTCCGTATCCGGCAGTTGATTTGGGCCATATGACCTCAAGGGTCTCCAGCGAAGATTGCGGTGCCGATCCAACCGCCGAAGTAGTATTAGGGAGTTGCACCACGAGTTCGTCATCGTCAAGTTGGCCCAAGAGCTGCCAAACCTGCTGTGTCGCGACGTCGTCATCCTTCCAGTCCTCAGCGAACTGGTCGTAATCGCGGTATTCGTGGATCTCCAACTCGGTCATGCTTGTGAACACACGGTGGAGCGCCAAGAGTTGCTTCCAGTCGGCGGTACTCCCGCTGCATGCACTTCTCCTATAACCGAGAGATGTTTTTGCATCGAGGGCACGTCAGCAATGAGTTTCATTCCCGATGGGTGGGGGTGCAGACGAGCGTGGAACCCTAGAGATTAGACTCGTTAGAACACCACCTACCTATCGCCAGTCGGTTGTATTGATAGAAACAGGGGTCCGGTACTCCAACCATCCGTCTGAGTACGGATCGACGATGCGAAGGAAGTGTGTCCCATCCTCGAGGTAGCGGTACTCCGAGTCGACGGGTTTCATACCGAAATTTCGGAGCAAAACGGCTTATATCTCTGCATAGGCGGGAATTGACGACCTTCTATAATGGGTATGAAACGAAACCGACTCAAATGGCGAATCGACCAACCCCACGAAGATGGTATTGCGTTCAGTACTGCTCCTCGAGCGTGTCGATCAGCTCTTGTGCCGTGTGGCTGATCCGTCCAAGTCGACCCGTGATTGCCTCTGCATCGTCACCGCTCCAAGCAGCAAGGTAGAACGCTGATCCGCTCGTGTCTACCCCGAAGTACCGCCCGACGACGTAGGCGACGGCTTCCGCTTCAAGTTCGCGTTTCGACCGCTCCATTTCTTCCTCGACCTCGAAGTGGAGAATTGCATGGGCGTACTCGTGGATGAGCGTACTTGCGAGGTCGGCCTGATTCTCTCGATCTTTGACCTCGACTTGCGGATGCATCGTCATCATGCTCCGACGTTTGCAGACGCCCTTTGCTTCCCCGTAGCGCCACTCGTCTGGAGGGACAATCCGAGTCTCGACCCCCAGCGAATCTGCACTCTCGAGGAGAGCCGGCACTAGCTCACCGGGATCACCAGTTGCCTCGGTTTCGAGGTCGGGTAGCGGCTCGCCCTCCGTTTGGGAGATATCGAAGACAGAAGCGGGTTTGAACCCGACCAGGCCTTTCGACCACTCCTCGGGTGGTGTCTCATCGTACTCACAATCGCTGTTGTCGTGGTAACTGGGCGAGTTTTCGCACTCGGGACACTGCTTCGTGATGATCGGAGCCCAGATCCAGATTGCGCTCTCTCCTTCTTGGACGTGGCGATCGAACTCGTTGCGCCACGTGTTGTACCCAGCAACCCGACTCGCTTCGGGACACTGGAGCTTGATGAGAAGGGTATTGCGGTGGGAGTAGTCGTGGAATCGACTCTGGATGTCGAGCCACTCTTGGAACTCCGCGCTGGCCGCCGCCTCATCGACATCGGTAACAAGGTCGTCAACCCATTCTTCGATCGTGCTGTTCATCTCGTCGCTTCGCGTCTCCGTCTCACCAAACGAGACTGGTGACTCAGTGCTCTCGATCATTTCTGAAAACCCTCCACCCCTCCCAGGGGGCCAACAACACTACCGGGCGGAACACACCGTATTTCAAGTGAAAACCCCCCTCACGGCGGGATGAAGACGCTGCGTTCGTCGTGGACCTCTTCGAGGCGGTTCCGCGTCCGATGGCTGAAGTAGCACTCGTACGAACAGTAGCCGCAAACCTCACCCGTATCGTACTCGGCAACGAACGGACCACGATCGGTCGTCCAAACGTTCGCCTCACAAGCCGTACAGGCTACGATCTCGAGGTCGCTCGGCGTCGGTCCCTCGTACTCAAGAGGTGGGTTTTCGTCGTGGGGTCCCGATTCAGGCCAGACGTCCTGTGCTTGCCAGAAGGCTTTGATCCGGCCAAGGCTGTGGCGCACGAGCTTTCGGACGGTGACGTGATCGGCGTCACGACCGCTATCGTCCCAGCCGTCAGCGGTCCAGAACTCGCCGAACTGTGCCCCGCGATGTAGGCCGTTCCAATCGACGCCGACGATCTGTGCAGGTGGATCCTCGGTAAGCGTTGGCCGGGTGAGCTGCTCGATCACGTCGAGTTGCTTGTATGGACTGCCGCCGAGAAGGTGGACGCGCCGCCCGCGCCAGTCAGCGGGATCGGAGAACTCGTGAGCAAGGAGGTCTGCGGCCCCACAGGAATATCCCAGCGTGATATCGTCGGGAATGACGTCGAGTGCCTCTCGACACTTGGGGGCGATGATGATCTCCGTGTCGGGATACTCCTCTTGGAGTGTGCGGACTGCCTGGACGTATTCGTTGGCCTCTTCTGGAGAATACGCATCACCGATCACTCCGACGGTGGGTTCACACTCGCGAAAGCGCTCGATGTACCGATCGAGGTCGGGATTGCGAAAGTCGTTATCGAGCATCCCCACCCCCACCTCGAGATCGAGGTACTGGCCTTGTTGGTAGGAACAGTCCTCGCGATAGCCCGTGAGAAACCCCATGTTCGCAGCGTCGACGACAAACGGTGCACGGTGGAGGAAGGCGACGTACTCCGCCTGTCGAGCGCGTTCGACCTCTAGAGCGGTGTCGCCACTACTCGTCGTGGGGTATACTGATCGTGACATCGGTTAGTTCGCGGAGAGGACCGTGAGGTGCCGCTCAGTTCCCCCACGAGTGGAATCATCACCGGCGCGTGTGGGGAACTCTACGGGACCCGGTTCGCCTCTCTCAGCACTCAGGAGAGCGACCAACACACCGGCCGTGGCCGTCGATTAGTGGGCGGCCCAGCCGAAGAAGAGCCAGACGTCGCCGTGTGTGCCCTCGAGGCCGTGTTGTTCGCGATACCGTGTGGCGGCTTTCGTTTTCGAACAGTTGATCGCCCCAGCGGGACCGCGCTTGCGCTGAATTCGCTGGTCGTCTTGGTCGATCAGTTCGCGAGCGACCGTCCGTTTCTGGCGGCCTTTGTGCTCGTGTTCGGGGATAACGGTGAACGACGTTTTCTCGGCGATCGTTCCCGTGTAGCTGTTGTGGCCGTGCATGTGTTTGGCGTCCTCGACGGCACTGGTGAACGCCTCGTCGGCAGTTGTACCGAACGCGAGTGTTTCAAAGGTGACAGCGCCCATCAGCGGGCCTCCAGTTCCTGTTCGAGTTCGCGTTCGATTCGGGCCTCGTAGTAGCGGTCTGGATCAGCCGGGAGATCGGACTCGTCAGGTTCGCAGTCCTCGGGCCGGACGCCCGGTGGGAGATCGTCGAACATCAGTGGTCGCCTCCGCTCGTGGTCTGTGCTGTCGTTGCTGGTCGATCTGCCATCTGTGAAACCCTCCACCCTTCTCGGGGTCGATCAACGCCACCGGCGTCTGGAAGTCAATTTCATCAGACAGCACGTTATTATGATAATCAGTAAGGTTTGTGTGTGTTGAATTCTAACATCCAATATGGATGGTCTCACTGGATTCCAGCGCGACCTGTTGTACGTAATCGCCAGCTTCGACCAGCCCTCGGGCCAAACGGTCAGTGACGAGGTCGGGGAGTACTACGCATCAGAGATTAATTACGGCCGGCTCTACCCGAACCTTGACGAACTCGTTGATCACGGACTCGTCGAGAAAGGCGAGCTCGATCGCCGGACGAACTACTATGCACTCACCGACGCCGGGAGCGACGCAATCCAAGAGCGCCGCGAGTGGGAAAACCAGTACGTCGATCTCTGAGTTCCAGCGATCACCCACCCGAACCCGAACGTTCGTGGTGCCAGCGCCGAAAGACGCGACAGGACAATGCCCGACAAGCTCCTCGAGTGTCCGTCGGCCGGGTGCACCTGGACGACCCGCGACGTTCCGGAGATCACCGCCCACATCAACCAGAACCACCCCACCGAGTTCCAGCGCGACGACTGGCTCACCTTCTCGAATCCGGAGTCCGCACAGTTCCAGTCCGGCATCGGGCGAGAACAGACAACCGGCAGCGACGACGAAGACGCAGCGACCGACGAGACGTGAGTGATCCGGGATCCGAGTTCCGGGTTCCGGGTTCGGCCCCGCTGTATATCACGACCGAGATAATCGCCTCAGTCGTGGGCGTTGACTTCCTCGGGGGAGCCGAAGCCACCTCTATCGGAAACTCAGCTTTGCACATTGATCAGACGACAACCGTCTGAAAATCTCCAAGAGCACGTCTTGACGAGGTTTCTCAGTCGCTCTTGCTCAACGTAGCGAAATAATGTGCTAACACACAACAATACCTTCCGTATTACGGCTTGAGACGCCGTTTTAGCTGAGGAAGACTGATCGCATCCCCCGGTTATACGTCCTGTTCGCCAGATTGCGGAAGAGCGTGCTCACGTAACCTCGAGATACCTGTTCAACAGCGAGTCTACTTCTGGTTTGATGACTTGAACTGTAGGTCATCTACCGTGCAAAGTTGAGGTCTTTAGGAGACGGATCCTGAGAGGGTTAGTCCACAAATTCATTAATAAGGGTGTCTGTATCGTATTCTTGAAGAGAGTAGTGACTGTCAAGTTCTCTTTCGATAACAAACGTTGAATCGGTACGAGCCACCTCATCAAGAGCTTCAAAATCAGAAATCAATCGCTCCACGCTGTCACTATCCGGTAGCCGTGCTAATGCGATAAAATCGGTACTCCCCATGGTAAAGAAGACCTTTGTTACCCCTTCAATATCTGAAATGACTTTCCCACTCTCTGTATGGGATTGGTCATCTTTCGTGAATACTTCAATGAGAATTGTCACTCCTAATCCGAATTCCTTCAAGTCGAGATCAAGACGCTCATTTGTAATGATGCCCTCATCACGGAGATTATTGAGTCGGTAGTGAATCGTCGACAGGGGAATCCCAGTTGCTTCGCTTACCGCTTCGGTGCTCGTCGTTTCGAGTTCCTCTAGTGATTTTAATATTTGTATATCCTTCTCATCCATATGTTCGACGTGCAGCTACCATTCGAAGCTACTTCAATCTAAGCGCCATATCTGGATGGCTCCTCGAAGTGAAAACAGAATACTTACAATTGGAACGAGGTTATGCCGTATTCGTTCTCTTATTATCAATCCAGTGTGTACCACGGCTCAACGGAAAATGGGAGCACAAAGCGCGCCTCGATTTCACGTTCCAGCCGGAATCACTATCATTGGATTAGGACTTCTCTGGGGAGCAGGGTTCCCAGCTATTGATGTGGTCGTTTCAGAGCTTCCTCCACTGGGTGCCGCCGGGATTCGATATACAGTCTCTGGTTGTATCGTCCTTGGCTATGCACGAGCGACCACGGATCGGCTATGGCCACAAACCCTACGAGAATTCCTGGGAATCTTGATCGTTGGCGGGTTCATGTTTGGTGGGTACCAAGCGGGCCTCTACATGGGAACGCAGCACATCACGGGGGCAGCTGCGTCAGTTGTCGCCACTATGTCCCCTGTTATTGCAGCCCTCGTTGCGGTTCCCATCCTGGGGGAATCCCGTGGCATCCCCGATGTGATCGGGTTCTGCCTCGGTATCAGTGGCGTCTTAGTTCTTTCACAACCATCAGTCGGCGCAGCATCGCTGTCCTCAACAGCACTTGGTGTTGGATTGGTTTTCCTAGGAACGGTACTGTTTGCAGTTGGATCGGTCACAATACAGCTATTTGACGAAGGGCTCCCAATGGAAGCACTCCAAGGGTGGGCGATGGTGGTCGGAGCAACGCTTCTATTCTGTGGCGGCTTCCTTCGAGGTGAACCGATTCCAGATGTACAGTCGCTCTCGCCGGTAGCACTCGCCTCGTTACTGTATATTACCCTCATTGCTGGGGCCGGAGGATACCTGTTGTACTTTCGTCTCGTTCGACAGGTTGGGGCGACGGAAACAACACTTGTTGCGTACGTGGAACCTGTGGCAGCGACGCTTGTGTCTGTTCTCTTTCTCAATCAAACAATTAGTACAACGACAGTTATCGGGTTTTTCGTAATCGCAACAGGATTTTCACTCGTCAGTCGGGCTACAATGCGGCAAGCGATTGCTAGTTTTAGAGCGACGGATTCATCGACTCATCGTGACTCCACTGTTCGGGGTGGGGGTGACTAATGCTCGAAGCCCATCTCCAGAAAATACCTCCGTTTTCTCGCACTGAAGAGCCTGTCCAAAAAACAATTTTGAGTCGAGTTTCAGGACCTTAGAACCGATTATAGCGTTTATTATCCCGATTCACCGGCAATATAAACATTTTTTGGACAGGCTCTGAAGCTCAATTCACCGGACGATTGATTCGAGAAACTGCTATGTTACGATGTGTCGGGATGAGCGAAAAATCGATAAACCCCCCGTGTTCGAAATCTGGGTATGAACACGGAAATTGAACTCGGTGATGAGATCGAGGTCGCATACGAATCAACGCGGTCAGGGAACACGGTCTCACGAACAGGAACGGTTGTCCAAGCCCCAGAAGCGAACGGGAAGACCGTGCTCTTCGTCGAAACTGACGACACTCAACTCACTGGCGTCACATCCGATTACGTGTTCAGCGTCTCGACCACCGAGAGTGATACCGACGATGACGACTCGCGAATCCAACGAACCGTGTCCCTTGGGCCGCTCGCATCCGTGAGAAGCCGGTAGCTTAGTCGTCTTCAACAGTCAGCTCGAACTGCTCGTTTTCGGTGACCGCGTTAAGAACGACGCTCGTATTGGATTCGTTGATATCGGGATCGGTCAGCAAGGCCTTGATCTGCTCGTTCATCTCGTCCGTGTCGGTGAACTTCCCGATGGCGATCACGTCGTAGTCGCCCGTGACCTCGTAGACGTTCGTCATCTGCTCGAACTCACGCAGTCGGTCAGTAATATCGGGGAGGGAGCCTCCTTCGACTTTGAGCTGGATGACTGCCGTGACGTCGAAGCCAAGCGCGTCGTAATTGAGTTGCGGAGTGAACCCCTCGATGACACCCACCTCCTCGAGATCCGAAAGGTGATTTGAGACGGTCGTCACCGAGACATCGAGATCCTCAGCGAGACTCCGGAGACTCGCTCGCCCGTCGTCCATTAATGCGTTCATGAGTTCTGCATCGAGATTTTCGTACGTCATCACTCCGGACTATACGATCCACCTACTATACTGTGGCGCGTGCCGTTGACAGAGAGACGGGTGGATGGTTCCTGACTTAGAGTGAGTGCAGCTTTGTCTCGAGTTATCTCTCCCGGTATAAACCGTTGGAATAGTCAGGGCAACAAACCAACGGGTAAGGAGATGTATCGATGGACAGGATCGATCCGGGTGGCCGCGCAGTGTCGGCCCGGAACCTATCCGTTCCAACCATGACCTATACCCAGCTAGTCGATAGTGGCGGTGTGTCGCTCGTGTATCGGGCGCCCGGTCGAACGGACGGGTCCGATCGGATAGGGTGTGAGGCGGCATGACGACCGTCACCGAACTCACCCTCACTTCCGATGAGGTTGCACTCGCCGAGACGTTCGAGGCGTTGCCCGACCTTGAGGTCCGGATCAAAAGTATCGTCGCCGAAGGATCCCAGGAAGCGATGCCACTGGTCTGGATCGCCGGCGAACCGAGGGCTGCAATCGAGGATGCGCTTGCCGACGATTCGTCGGTCACGGCGTTCGATCGCCTCCTCGAGGACTCCGAGCCTGATGAGAGCCTCTACCGGATCGAGTACGCCACAGGAGTCAGCAACATGTGCTCGGCGATCTTCTCGAACGAGGGGACGATCCTCGACGCCCAGTGTTCGGCTGCCAACTGGACGTTCCGCCTCTTGTTCCCCGAGCGAGATCTCCTCGCGGAGGCCGTGGACGAGCTCGAAGAGCAGGGGATCACCGTCGACATCACGCGGATGGTCGAGGCCGGTCGGAGCGCCGACCTAGAGGAAACCGCAGCACTCACCGACGCTCAAGAAACGGCAATCAACGAAGCCTACGATCGGGGCTACTACGACGTCCCACGTCGAATCTCGCTGGAGGATCTCGCAGCCGAGCTCGACATCTCCCACCAGGCGCTCTCCGAGCGCCTCCGGCGGGCGAACAAGGTCCTCGCCAGCGAACAGATCGGCCAGCCCAGTCAGGACGGGATCGCTCATTAACGCGTAGGGCTCTGCTGACAACCGAGTGGTTCCGAACTGATCTCTTTGCTGGTCTTCGGCGACGGTTAGAGGCAAATCACAGAGATACGGGATCGTATCGGAGGCGGATCGCCATGTCCTTCTCTCATCGGTCATCCCACGACCTTCTCCTATGGTATGACGACGTCGAAATCAGCCGGTGAATCCCCATACCCGATCGTGGCTCGTTCGACCCAGAACTCGGCGTGGGGTTGGACTTCGAGGATCGCTTTCCATTCCCCATCGGGACCATCATGCGGGACCGCGCTGATACGGCGGCCGGTCTGGTCGTCGTCTCGCTCGTCCCACAACGACCACTCCATCAGGATCCACGGCTCGTCGTCATCCGCAGTGTCAGACGGAGGGTCATCCACACTTTTGGTTTGAGCGCCAGCGGGGAGAACGTAATGCCTGTACCTGCCAAAGGAGGTCGTCTTGTTTCGGAAGTCCGTCGGCAATGTACTGCGGGAGCGTCGAGGGGGCGGTGAGTGGGGCCATTGGCCTTGTGCAACAATTTTACGGGAGATGCGCAGCCAATTGTTGCACAAGGCGGCGGTGTACTTGCTTCTTCGTTCTGTGATCGCCAGTTGAGGATTGTCTGTACGTTGGTTCCAACGTTCACAAGCCGAAGACTACTTCTCAGAGCAATATGTACTGTTGAGTGTCGTATGGCAGATCTCATCGTCAAATCGGCAGTGAAAGAACAGCTCGACGACCGAAATGTAGCAGCCGACTTCTACGACACCCTCGATGAGGAGGTCACGGAGTTGCTCGAGGATGCTGCTCAGCGGGCCGAAGACAACGACCGGAAAACCGTTCAGGCCCGAGATCTGTAGATCGGCCGACCGGAGGTAGCAGACTGACTTCTTTTAGCTGGCTGTGGGGCTGAAACAGCTGTTATATTCAGGTGAAGCACCTATTGGCATTTCGTTGATGTATTGACACAGATTTGTCCATACGAATTCCAATACGTATTGTCATTCACTAGGGTTTTTATTAGAGGGAAGCGATGAAGAATGTGAATGTACAATCCTTCCAAAATTGCCCTTTTTGCTGCATCTCTTGGGCTTCCTTTAATTCTTGTAGCGGCTATTCTGGGCTCAATTACTGCTGCAGGACTCCTAACTATATTTACTGTTTTGTTTGCTGCTATTATGGCAATAGCGACCCAACTCAGTTCGAATCAGTCACAAATAAAATCCAATGATGCTTTCTCCACCGACTCTTCTCAATCAGATGCTACAGATCCATTTGAGGAGCTTCAAGATCAATATGCAGAAGGAGAACTCACAGAAACAGAGTTTGAACAACGTGTAGAAACCTTACTTGAGACGGAGCACGGGTACTTCCCTGCTGATCACAAAGTAGACTCCAAAGAGAGCGAAGAACGAGAACCTGAAGTCGAGCGAGAGTGATCTCTGCTATTTCCCAGTGTTCTGTTCGCCTTGATGTAACCCGTCAGTTGGATCACGCCGATCGGACCACCATTCGTTACGTCTCGTAGTTGGTCGTACAAGCCACATCTTGCTTTGGTCACAATGACACGAGAGCGTCATTGTTACCTTGGCGCGTCCGAGCCAGTGGGTTGTAGCAGTTCGGGCATTGATACAGAGTACTTCCGTACTTGTCTATAGACACCAATTGTTGGCTTCGTGAGTAGCCGCGCCCGCAATCCGGACAGCCAAAAATCACGGCCATGGATATCAATTCCGTCCTGGTCGTCCTATAGTTCTTTCTCTAAGATGATCTGTACGTCATGAGTATTTTACAGACAGTGGTACGATGAACAGCGCGTTACATACAGAGAGTCGACAAAACGGGAACATGGCACCTATCTATCTCCGGGACGATCAATATCGCAGTTCCACCCACCCGGTTAATTATATTTCAGTAACAACTAAATGGGGGTTAAGATTTGTTGTTTAATATGCCTCTTACACCGTACCATCTCGGAATTGGTATATTTCTTGGCGTCGCACTCTTCCGCTGGCTTGATTTCCCGACCCTCTGCATTGGGACGATGATTGTGGATCTAAGGGCGATCGCGATCTATTTCGGTCCGTTTGCTGGGAATCTTCACGGCCCTCTCCATACAATGCTTGGTGGCACACTCTTAGCGGGCGTATTTGCTGTCGCTATGTTCAAGACCAAACCAATATGGAACCGAATCGGCGCACCATTTGGCCTTGCACAGAAGCCAACTTTGTATCACATTGCTGCTGGGAGTCTTGTTGGCATCTATAGCCATCTCATTCTCGATGCGATCATGCATGCAGACATGCAACCGTTCTACCCACTATCTGGAAATCCTCTGCTTGGACTGATGTATCTTTCTGAGGTCTATATTATCTGCGTTGCCGGATTTCTGTTCGGTGGACTCCTTTACATCACTCATTTATACAGGTGGAAGAAGGGGGGATTTCATACAAATTACTATAGTGACAAATAGGCAATCTTATTTCGCCTCCGTAGTGAAGCCGGTGCTTATCCTGATGCGGGAGGTGAAGATAATAAGTGGGATCAATGGATTGCAGACCGTTCTATGACACCGTTTGGATAAAACACAACGGTCAGTTCGCACCTTAATGTAACGATGGACAGGATCGGCCCTATCTACGGTTCGAGAGGGTTGTTAGCTTGTGAGATGGTGGTCTCCCGTGTTCGTTCGCGGTGGTGTCCAAGGCGACATTAGCCCGGATCGGGAACCGAGGACAGGACGAGAACAAGCGCAGTCGCCGCGGCGAGCAAGAGGGCGAGACCGATAACAGACGGACTCTCGATCGGAACTCGAGTGGCGATCATCGCGACCGCGACGCCCGTGAACCCGATGGCGCCGGTCGTCGCGACCCCCATCAACTCGACGGGCACCGTCCCGGCATCGGTCCCGATCCGCCGACCGAGTGTGATCGCCCGGTCCGCGGTGTCCCAGGCCACTACCACGAGTGCCACCGCAGCAACCGGCTGCCAGGTTGCCTGTTCGGCGACAGTTGCGTTCGCGACGGTGGCGAGGAAAACCAGCGTCAGCCCCGCGAGGGAGAGAGCCCGTGCCGCTGATCCCGATACGAAGTGGACCCCGAACGCGAGGAAGAGTAGTCCGATACCGGATGAGAGGGCAGGGAGCAGGATCACCAGCGGTGGTGAGAGCGCGATTGCTCCGGTGAGTGCCGCAAGTGCGACGACGACGCCGGAGACTGAGAGCCCTCGCCCGACGAGCGGGTGGCCACGTCGACCGAAGGCGACCCCGAGCGGAAGAAACGCAACTCCAATAGCGACAAGCACCAATGGCGCGGTCCCCAGAGATCCCGACGAGCCTGCGAGGGAAGCACCGATCGCCATCGCAAGTGCGAGGGTGGCTCCCACGGTCGTCGGTCGGCTCTTTCCCGGATGATCGGGGAGATGAATCATTCCTTCATCCCCGCACGGATCGCCCGTTTGAGTGGTGTCTCAAGATCCCAATCAACGACCGTTATCCACGACCGCCGGAGCGCGTCGATCCGGTTGTCTCGCTCGAGGCGAGCGATCGACTGGCCATACGACCCCTCCCCAGTCACATCAGGTGAAACGACCGTGACCCGGTGGCCTGCCTCTTGTAGCGCACGGGCAGTCTCAGCTGATCTGCGATCGATCAACGGAGACAGGAAGACGACATCGGTGCCGCTCTCCAAGTGCGAGCGGAGGAGGGAGGTGTTTGTCTCGCCGTCACCGCTGCGATTGGTTTCAGGCGGCGAGAGCGGAACCGACTCGAGGGCCCGCCGGATCGTCGCTGCGTGGCGCTGCCCGGCGTCGGGTGCAATCCAGTCAGTCGTGGGGCCCGAGACCACGAGCCCGATTCGGTCGCCGGCGGCCGTTGCGACCGCGAGCAGTTCGCGTGCTGCAGCGCGTTCGTAGAAGACCGCGTGAGGATCGTTCTCACCCGGGGAGCGGTAGCAACTGGCCCGAGCGTCGAGGGCGAGGACGACTGTCCGGCGTCGGTCCTCCCGGAAGCTGATGGTGGTCAGCTCTCGGTCCTTAGCGTAGCGGTTCCAATCGATTCGCCCCGGCGGGTCGCCTGGTCGGTAGGCGCGAGTCTTCGAGAACTCGGTTCCTTCTCCGTTGGCGACCGCTTCAGTCGCACCTCGGTGTCGGGGCAATCGAGGGAACGGGAGGCTCCGAACCGGCGAACGACAGGCGAGGTCTGCCTCCACGGAGATATCAATCTCTACAACTTGGCCAGCACTTGTGTCTCGGCAGACAACCGAAGCCGGCTCGAAGCGATGAACGCCGTGGGCCGCGACTACCGTGTAGGAGTAGGTTGCCTCCGCATTAGGAGGGAGCACTGTTGCGTGTCTGGCTGTCCCCTCCACGACCGGGAGCATCGGCGCTACGCCGTCGGCGACCCGCACGTCGGGGAGCGTCCGCTCGCCCGCGTTTCGGAGGGTAACCGTGACCTCGACCTCTTGACCGTGGGCGGGGGTGTCCGGGTCAAACGTCCGGTCGATATCGATGGTCGGCTCAGGTACCCGCGCGACGCGGGAGTAGGCCGCGAGCGTAACGGGCGGGATCGCGGCATATAGCAACACTGACTCCTCGAATAAGACGCCCGTAGCGCTCGCGAGCAGGGCAACGACGAGAGCAACGTTCCACCGTGGATCCCGCCAGGGGCTCACTGCCGATCCGCCCCCGTCTCGCTCTCCTCGAGGATCGCCTGCGCGGCCCGGCGGGCCCGACGGGGAAAGAGAAGATGGTCGAGAACCGACTCCGATTCCGAGCGGACGAAACCCGCAGCAACCCGGTCATCGGTCCAACTTCCCACCTCGATCTGGGCTTTGGCGTCGGCCGCCGAGCAGTCCGCTGTCCGGACGAGCGTCCGGATAGCCGTGTGCTGAAGACGGGACCTGACTTGGCGACGTCGGCTCCGCGGGATGGGCAGCCAGAGCCGTCGGTCGAGGACCATGAGATCGTCGCCCGGTGTGTCCGTCAGCGGGACGCGCTCGGGGGGACGGGTGGTCTTCCCTGCTGATCCGCCACTAAGGAAGGTGAAGGGAGCGAGGAGGGAGGCGATCACAAATGCCGCGGTGAAGAATCCGACCAAGAGCGTGTCGTCAGCCCACGGCCATCCCACCACTCCCTCGGATGGAATAATCAGGACAACAAGCCCGGCAGCGAGCGAGAGAAGCCCAATCCCGAGAAGGAATCGTCGGGCGCAGTCGGTCAGATCCGTCACTCCTGCTCACCCTCAAGGCGCTCCAAATCGCGGTTCGCTCGACGACGGTGCTCGGGAGTCTCGTCCATTCCGCCGTACCGAACCTCTCGGAATAGGGAAGTGAGGTCAGCGATAGCGTCGTCGTCGAATTCGCCCCCGGAAGCTTCCTCGGCCCACTCGGCTGGTGTCCGTGCAGTCGGGCAGTCGGGATCGGCGGCCGCGGTCATGGCAAGCCAGGCTTCAGCGACGCCGGGATCGGGGTCAGCGGGCGGCCATTCCTCGGCTGTTGATTTCGAGGAGGCATCTGCCTCCCATCCTCGCCCTACGAGACGGTTGGAGAGGGTCGCGGAGACTGGGAGCCGGTAGGCGGCGACGACAAGGGCCCCGAGGACGAGCCCCGCAATCAGAAGGGCAGCGAACGAGGGCAGCAAGGGGAGGACGGCCTCGAGAAGGGCAGCGAGTGGAGAGCTAATAGCGGACGCGGTCGGTTCGAAATCGATACCAAGCAGTTCCAGAAGTGCGATCACGAGCGCGAAGAGGACAGAAACGAGCGGGCCTCCGCTGTCGGCGTCTCCCTCGACCGGCACCTCGTAGGGCGATGCGATAGGGGTCGTCTCGAGGACCGGTGCGACGAGAGCGAGGACAAGGACCGCGAGCAAGGCAGTAACCGTTGGGAGGGTGCGGCCTGAATCCATCATCTCGCCGTTTTGTCCGGGCTCACAAAAATGTAGTTCAATCGGAAGAAGGGTGACAACCGGTGTATTCGCGGGTGGCCATAGAGGGCAGTCCCCGATCGTCTCGCGGCGCGATCGTACATCCGCTCATAGCGATATATCTGATCGAGTGGTACCCGACGCTGAAGCCCCCTCTGTCAGCAAACCAGCTTACGGTGACCACCGGTTGAATGTCGATTGCGAATCAGTAGGCTCGATCGGGCAGAGAAACCGCCACTTGTAGTGTTCGCGGATCGGCTTTTGGTCGCGGTTCCCTGCCTGGGACGGCTTCGTCCATCCGGTACAGATCCAGCCCTTGTCCCGAAGCGCTCGGATCATCGCTCCCTCGTAGTCCGCGCGAAGGAACGTGAGCAGGTAGCGTACATCGTCCTCGCAAGCCTTACTTTGCACGAACCGCTCTTGACTCCGAGCGAGGGTCGCACTCGCGAGATTCGCCATTCGAACGCCGAGACAGATCCGCGCGGCCTCGACGATCGTCTCGCCGGAGACAACTTCGGTGGTCGCGACGTCGGCGGCGCTCACAGTGGGGATGATCCGCCGAGAAGTGGCTCGCAACTCGGGTGGGAGTCGTTCGATATCGGAGTCCGTGATCGGCTCGGGAAGCACTTCGCCGTCAGGACCGAAGTGCAGTCGCTTTTTCGAGAGCAACGGATACCGATAAGTGATCGCGCCCATCAACTCGTTCTGGTAGTAGAGGCCGTGATGGGCAAGATTCACGGACGGGAGGCTGTCCATATAGGCATGGTGGGCATCATAGATCGTCGCGGCCTGTTGGCGCGTGATCGGCTCGGCACTCACCCGGTCGGCAAAGGACAATCCGAGTGGAGCGGTGAACGGTTCGCGCTCACGATCGCGATGGATCGGACAGGAGCATCCCGATCCGTCTCCTGTGTCGAGGCAGTGGTGGAACTGTTCGACCGAGTGCTGGCTGGTTGGTTCTGACATGAGTGAATCTCTCCAGAATCGGTATCTCGAGGACTCTCACCCGCGCTCGCACGGCTCTCAGAGTGCGTGAACAACACCAACAGGACGTGCGAGCACTGGGAGTCTCGAACCATGGCCGGCAGTCCGTCTGCTGGTCCCCCGGTCGAGTCACCTGAGAGTGGCCCACAAAACCAGCCCGATCCCGACACCGCACAGCAGCAGTCCGATCGCGTGGACAATCCCCGGCAGAACCCAGAACTGGCCGTCAAGCACTACGCTGACCAAGAGCGTTTCCTCTCCAAGCATCCCAGAGAGCCGCCCGAACTCTCCAAACGAGCTGCCTAGTGGCGAGAAGATGTGCCAGGCTGTCAGTACATCGCCGCCGCTGTACTGGGCGACAATAGATCCTCCCAATGCAGCCACTCCGCCGAGTACGATCCATATATATCCGACGCTGAACGGGTAGGTGATGGCATACTCGAGGTCGTTCCGAACACCGTCGAGGAGTGGGATTCCAGCCATTGGGGTCTCGTATTCGGCTGTTCGACGGGTTCGAGAAAAACTATTGTGGCTCTCAAATCACTGTCTCGTCTTCGATGGCCGACTCTGCGTGGACCGCTCTCACTCTCTCTCACCAGTCAGTGAGCGGGCGTTGCTCGTCCGAACCGCCAGTCTCCGCTTCCTCGTGTCCGCTCCTTGTGTTCCCAGCGTTGTCGCCTAACGTGGTGGTGTCCTTCTCCTCGGCATCTGTCTCTGGGTCAGCGGTCGCTTTGGCGTAGTGGAGATCGTCGGGGAGCAGTTCGCGCGCTCGCTCGAACGCGGCAGCTCCGGTTTCGAACGACTTCCCACCGACAACTTCCGCGGGGAGTTCGATACTGGCCGTCTCGTCTCCAGTCGAGACTGTGCGAAATACTTTGAGCACGGTCCACACCCCGTTATCGATGTGTATCTCCAGGAGGGGATGCTCGGGACTGGACCTGGCCCCGCCCGTACTCGCTTCGCCTTTCCAGACGACGAACGGTGCGTCTTCGGGCTGGAACTCGTCGGGAGCGCCTCTTGTCCCAGTGTGACTCAAGTTCATTGGGCTCAGTTCTGTAGGGGCCGAAACCGACACCACCGCCGTCGCTCACCGGGGGAGCGGGCAGAACGGCGGATCCCTGAAATCTCTTCGCTCTTGGGTAGACTGGCGGAATATCCTGTTAACAACCCACAATCACTCACATGTTATCGGCTGACCACTCGAAGACCGGTTCTTCCGATAAGGTGTCCTTGCGAGAGGCCACCCCTCGTGAGTGGAAACGCTGTCGCGTCGGCGGCGATCCACCGCCGACAGCGACTGCCCAGAGCTACTCATCGGCTTCATCGGTTCTTCGAGACTGTCCGGGCACCGATCAAGCGGTTTAGCACGTACTGGATGAAGTCGTGCGGTCACTGATGTAATCGACTGATAGTATGTTGATTAGCTGATGGAGACCTCATAGTAGTTCGTGTACTTCACGAGATCACACTCCTGAAGTTCATCTACAACTGAACGATCGACAGAAGCATCAGTCGATTCTGTAAGGGTAGGGAACTCTTCTTTTGCATCTTCTCCTAGCTCGTCATAGTGGCAAACGCGGGAATCAGTAGGAACATCTTCTACTGCATTGAGTATAATTTGCGATGTCATGGCAGTCTTTATCACTCGCAACCTTTTCAATATTTTCGCGATGATAATCTATGACTATCATAATTGCTCTTCCGCAATCTGGCGAACAGGGTGTATAACCGGGGGAGACGACCGGTCTCCCTCAGCTAAAACGGCGTCTCAAGCCGTAATATGGAAGTATTTGTTGTATGTTACCACATCATTTCGCTACGTTGAGCAAGAGCGAACCACGAACTTTGGGTTATGTCTGCTGAGAATCATTGTATGACACGCTCTACTAGGATGTGGCGGCTGGTTCAGTGCAGTTTCTCTTCGAGGTGTCTCGGTCCTCACCTCCTCCGCAGCGAACGAACGCGCGTCTTCGACTTCACTCTCGTGACTAATCGAGGTTAGGTCCGGCCACTCACTCGTTCGCAGGCCGATACAGACACCGCTCGCATTCGAGGACCTGCTGGCCGTCGACGTCGGCACATCCGGCCATCGTCGCTGCGCCACACCGCGGACAGGGATCACCGTGGGTGAGGCCGCCGATGACCGGCGGCGCGGGTGACCGTGCGGCGAGTGCCACAACGCGGGTTTGCGCGTCTGGACGCAGATTCATGATCTCTCACCGCCGTCGGTTACTCGCTTGCCGGTCTGCGTCTCACTCTTGCCCACACTCTCTCGCTCACGCTCAGGCTCGATTTCCTCGAAGAGGAACCGTGCGCTGGCGTCCTCGCCTGTCAGTGTCTGTTGATCGTCGGCCGTATCCGCGAACAACGACGATTGGTCGCTGTCATCGCCTGCCGACTCGCGCACTTCGATGCGGTCGTCGACGCCGAACTCGCTGGCAGTGGGTCGATCGAGACGCGACTCTTGGTCGCGATGGCTGACGTCGGCGCCGAAATCCTCGAGGGAGGTCTCGACGCTTTCCTCGGTCAGTTCGAGGTCACCATCGTCGGTGAACGCTGCCTGATGCTGGATCGTGATCTCTGGTCGATTTGCCATCTGTGAACCCCTCTACCCCTCTCTGAGGGAAAACGACACCATTGGGCGACGCCGTTTGCTGGAGCCTTGTGCAACATTGTTGGCGGCCTCCGCTCGCTGTTGCACAAGGGGACGAAACCCAGCCGATTCGCTGGGACAGCCGAGACGAGCTGTGAGATCACTTACGGTTCGTCTTCTTCGCGCAGTTCTTCGGCACGCCGGGCAAGCTGTTTGAGAACGGGGAGCCGCTGCTGGTGTTGGTTTTCGTAGGCGACACACGCATGGAGTGTCTCCATGTCGGTGATCGTCGCGATCCCTGCATCGATCAGTCGCACGCTCGGCGCTTCCAGGCGCTTTGCGGGCGGGAATTCGTCGTCAGACGCTTCGGTAGTGGATTGGGTCGGATCCTCGCTCATCTCGAATCTCCTTCAGCTCTTCGTGAGGTCGAACAACGCCACTGGTCGTTGCTTGTCACCATCGGAGATATTTTCTCTTTCCGCAGTCGTAGGACGAACCCCCCACATGAACGACCAGCAGGAAAGCGCCCTCGATCACCTCCTGACGACACTCGACGTCGCAGAGAGCGAGGCCCAACTAGCCCGTGCGCTCTCTCACCGGGCGTTCGATGCGGAGCTTCACCATGGCCGGGGCGGCACTACTACCATTGCGAGCGCCGTCTATACCGCTTCACGGCAAGCTGGGCAGCCGATTTCGCTTGACGAGGTTGCTGACGCCGCCGGAGTGGACCGATCCGAGCTCGGGCGCACCTACAAGCAGCTCGTTCGCGAGTTCGATCTTGACGTCGAACCGGCTGATCCACACAAGTTCGTCAGGCGATTCGGCGATCAACTCGATCTTGGCGAGTCCACCATGAGTGCCGCCCATAACGTCGTCGACGCGGCGAGCGAGACTGGCACCCGGTCGGGGCACTCACCCATCGGAACTGCGGCCGGCGCGCTATATCTCGCGGGACTGGTCACCGGCGAGCACGTCCTTCAACGCGAGGTCGTCGAGGCGGTCGAAGTGACTCCGGTGACGCTTCGGAACCGGTATCAGGAGCAAGCAATGCTTGTGGGGATCGACCGTCGGAGGTGGTCGCCCCCGCTTGCATCCTCGTTCGATGCATCGGGGCTCTCGACCGAGGCGATCAACGAGCAACTGGATCGGTTCGCGATTCTCGATCTCGCCGAGGATTTGTTCGCCTCTCGCGCCTGCTGCACCATCTGTGAGCGGACGGGCAAGTACGGGCATCTCCTTCGCAACCACTACACCCAGCGGATCGAGCGCGAGCAGTGCTGCTACGAAACGGCAGCTGAACTCACCGAGCAGTTGGACGGATTCGAGGTCGTTGAACTGGATGAGCAAATTCACAACACGCGCGTCCGCTGCATGCACTGTGGGAAGGAAGGCCCATATCACCAGCTGAGTGATCACTGAGCTCGGGGCGTCGGTGACGAGCCAACCCGCGTCGAATCATAGCGACTGCTCACCACGCTGCAAACTTGCCGTTTCAGGGCCGGTCCGGGGCCGTCTCTTTGAGGCCGCCTTTGAACTCCCTATGCCATTGTCTTCGGAGAAGCTAGCTCCTCAATCCTGACGCAGTGATCGCTTCCATTACCGATTTTCAATAAAGAAAGGTGACGGGAATTATGTCTCGATTAGCGGTTTCGAGTTGACGTCTCTTGTTCGAGTTGCAGAAGCCATTGAGAAAAGACACTACTTTGTGGATCAACGACATCTGAATCGATGAACGGCGAAATTTCATTACCGGCCATTAACAGGGAGAAATCGCGGTCTTTCGCTGGCAACTCCAACAGATATGTATTGTGTCCGTTGTAGACAGACTCATGACGTTGAACGAGCCCCTTCTCTTCTAATGAGATTGCAATCCGTGTCCCAGTTCTACTACTGACATCAAGCTCTTTCCAGAGTTCGCTCTGGTAGAGCGTTCCGGTTTCACCGATCAACGCAAGTGCTCGTTGTTCCTGGGTTGTAAGGTCACCTTCTGTGGGGCTCGGCTGATGATTATGGTCCGCCTCGGTAGTCGCGTTTTCTCGGGTTCGCTTTTCTGGCGTGGAATCAGAATCTGACGTACTAGGAGGAGCTTGTTCAGTAGGTGTTAAGAGATAGGTTACGCGGCCTTCATACACCGTCTGTTCACGGTCAATAAGGCCCTTGTCGGCGAGTGAAGAAGCAAGACGGCTTCCCTTTCTGCTGGACGCATCTAACGCTTTCCAGAGCTCGCTTTGGACCATTTCTCCTGCTGAGACGATTTGCTTATACGCCTGTTCTTCATCAGCAGAAAGTTCCATCTGCACAGACATGATATGTAATATTGGCCCTCAGTACACAAGTCTGTTTATATCTAGCTAAACCGCTGAATTTCTGAGTGAATTGGGGGTGTAAAGGCGATTCACCTGTAAAGAGAAAAACTATGCGGAAGAGCCTGCAATGTTCTCCGTTTTGGTTTTGTCCCAAATTCCCTTTACAGCGAGTGCGTATCGGCCGGTTCGCTATCGAGATCCGAACCGTGTCGGTGCGACTGGCACCGCGTGCATTTCCAGATCGGTGTGTCGTCGAACTCGGGGTGGGGAACCGCTTGGACGCCATCGAACGTATGCCGCGTAGACTCGCCACACTCTCGACAGGCGAGCGTTCGGCGGGTACGCCCTTCCCGAGACGGGTCGGCGGGATCGGACCGGACGACATGTTCGAGGGCGATTGCGGGGACGATCCAGGTTTGGCCCGAGTCGTCGCTAGCGTCGGTCGTATCCCACTCGAGGCGGGTCCGCTCGAGCGATCCTCCAGCGATCAACTCGCCGACTTCCTCAATGTCGGTGATCGGTTCGCCGTCGGCGTCGAACAGGACGGGATCGAGCGTCGGGCGGTTGTCCTCGGTATTGCCGTCTTTGGCCAGAAGATAGTCGTGGCCGGCGTTCTGTCGGATCGTGTCGAGTTGGCGCTGGCCGGCGGTCGATTTGACCTGGGCAGCAGCGGGCAGCTGGCCCCACTCGCGAGCGAACCGATCGGCGAGATCATCGTCAAGGTGGGCGACGAGTTCGCACTCGTCGATCGACGTGGTCGACGGAGCGGACGAGTGATCGGCGATATCCTCGAAGACGGTTTGGGCGATGCAGACCGCGTTAGCTTCGTTGCTGGCGTCGACGAGGACGTGAATCAGGCCTCTGACTTCACGGCTCGTGTCGGACTCGCCAGGGGTGTCATCGTAGTCGAGGTCGTTCGTGAGGCAGAAGTCGCATTTCGTGCGACCAGGATCGAGCGGGGTACCACACTTACAGCGGTCCTCAGTCGGTTCGTCACTGCCACGTGAGTCCGGTCCAGGAGTATCCGGGTAGCCTATCTGGTCGTCCTCACCGCGTTCGTAGCTGCCATCATCGACAGCGCTCGAGTGAGTTGGATCGGGTTCGATTCGGCCTTCGCCTTCGGGATTGAACTCCCAGCGGTCGTCGTCGTAGTAGCTCATAGTATATGTTGAGTATCGTGTTACCGCCTAATTAATCTCTGGGAAGCACAGTGAAAGTAAAGAAGCGTAACCAGGGTGTGGTGAGCCTGGAGAACGTTTCCCCACGGCCGAGGCAGTCTCTGGTATGGGGAGTAACGCACCAGTGTGACACTGCGCAACTGGTCAGTGCGACCAATTTGCACGCATGTAAAACGGAAGACATTTATTCAAGGTATCAACACAATAATGATGGGTTCTGGATTGCCCCCTCTGGCCCGGAACCCGATTGTCAGAGGCACACCGCCCCGCTTTTGCGTCGGCCACCACCGTTTTTCGCTGGGTCTTGCAGCGGCGTCCTCTCGAGGAAGGGGCTGAGTCAGTCATCATCGAAGGACGAAAGAGTCTGCTGGCTGCTCGAATGTGTGGTTGCGTTAGCGTTCGTGTTCGTGTTCGCCTGCCGGGTGCGTTGTGATCCCACAGGGGGCAGCCCCTCATCACCGAGTGAGCAGGGAAGTTCGAGGAGAGCGTCGGGATCGAGCGTCTCCACCTCATCAGGCGTGGCTTCGATCGTCACCGCGTCGGTATCGAAGGGGACGTCCTCGGGGGCGGTCGAACCGGCGCAGATGACGGCGTTGTCCGTTTTGCACGGACATTTCGTGTAGCCTGCCTCGTAGGCGGCGTTGATCCGATCCGCGTGTGGAGTGCGGACACGATGGCCGCTGGGTCGCTGGCACTTTCGCCCGGGTACTGCTCCACAGTCTGGACACTCGACGGCAAGCACTGGATGGTAGGGCTGTCCGACTCCACAGTCTTCGCACGTTACAGCTGCTTTCACAGGGTCAATGTCTGATGCCATCGGTCTCGGCCCTCGAGACCGTCGAACAACACACTGTAGCCGAACTGGCTTCGCGAGAAGACAACCAGTTAGTCAGTGGATGAGTCAATCCAGCTGCTGAGATTGGCTTGCGTGACCGCTTTGTCACCCTGTTCAACGGCGAGCCGATCGCTTGCAGTTTCGGACGTGTCGGTGGGGCTCGTGGCTGGATCCGCATCGGACTTGTCTTGGAAGGCGGTGTCGGGCCAGGGGACGGTCTCGGGGTCGACTTCGCGAATCTGGCCGCCACAAATTGTGTGCTCTGTTTGCCATGCGCGTCGTTTTTCTAGTCGAAGGGAGTCGCCACAGACGACCACTCCATCGAGATTAAAGAAACCGCTCTTGCCTGTACTTCTGCGGTTAAACGGCGGGGCTATCTCCCTACGTGACCTACCAGCGGTATGAGTGCTGTTTCCTACAGGAGCCACACGCCGAAGATCGATATACGTCGGTTTCTTGCGCCCCTCAGGGACGCGTTCACGACGCGTCCCGATGGGCTCTCTTGGCCACGAGCAGCAAACACCTGGCGTGTCGCACCAGCCTATGTTGAGGGGTTGATTCGGCCAGGGAGTCACAAAACGCTTCGTGGTATCGGGAAGCGACTCAATATCAACGAACACAGGATCCGCCGGTTCATCAGTGAAAGTCCCTGGGAACACGATGCTGTCCAAGATCACCTCAACAAACACATCCCAGAGACGATCGCATCGCCTCGAGCGATGCTGATCGTCGATGATGTTGATATCCTCAAAGACGGTCACGACAGCGTCGGTGTCAAACCACAGTACGCCGGCTCGCTTGGCAAAGTCACCTCCTGCCAGGTCGGCGTTGATTGCGTTCTCGCTGTCTCCGGTGATCACTACAATGCCGATCAACTCACCTGGCCGCTTGGCTGTGAAATCTACCTCCCACGAAACTGGGCGACAAATGATGAGTTCGAGGAACGCCGCCGTGACTGCGGCGTTCCTCATGACCTCTCATTCCGGACGAAACCACAGATCGCACTCGAACTTCTCGCACGTGCACGGGAGGCGTCGGTCCCCCACGCCTGCGTGGGGGCCGACTCCGGCTATGGTGAGCTTCGGTCCTTTCGCAAGCAACTCCGTGATTGGAACGAACCGTACATCCTCGGCGTCGGACCCAAGGACATGCATGTCATCCCTGAGTCAACGCCGATCGAGTACCCTGAGGATACCTCTGGCATCGGGCGTCCTCCCAGTGAACCTCGTTATCCGTCGGATGTGACTCCGCAATCTCCGAAGGAGATTGCTGAGAGCCTCACTGACGACGACTGGACCACAGTGACATGGGCAGAAGGCACGAAAGAACCGCTCTCCGGGCAGTTCTTTCGAACGCGAGTGCGCGTAGTCAAGCGTGTCAGAAAACGGCGCATCTCTGAAGAAACCGGCTGGCTGCTCATCGAAGAGGCTGAAGACAAGCTCCGTGCATGGCTGTGTTGGGAACTGGACGACTGGTCCATCGAGGAATTGGCTGCCTATGCCCATCTTCGGTGGGCGATCGAGCAGTTCCATAAAGACGCCAAGCAAGTGCTGGGACTCGATCAGTTCGAAGGCCGCTCCTGGAAAGGATGGCATCACCACGTAACGATCGTGCTGCTGACGTATGCGTTCATTGCGGCCGAGCGTGCCGCGCAGGGTGCGGCCGCTCGGCCACCCCCATTCCCTGCTGTCGCCAGGGCTCTCGTCTACGAAATGGCGACACAGATCGCGGAATCTGAAGGACTGGAACGGCTGAAAGCACAGGAGGTCGCAGAGGCAATGGTGAAAGGACTGACCGACTGGTGATTAAACCGCAGAAGTACAGTTGCTCAACCTAGCGAAATGATGTGCTAACATACAACAATCCCTGCCATATTATGGCTTGAGACGCCGTTTTAGCTGAGGAAGACCGGTCGTCGCCCCCGGTTATACACCCTGTTCGCCAGATTGCGGAAGAGCGATCCCGGAAGTAGTGTGCGGCATGGCCAAACGCTTTCGTACTCATTACTCCGGCGGCGGAGCGGGCGGCTTACCGTCGGCTGCCGGTATCGACACGGGGATCGAGCGCGCTATAGGAGAGATCCTGGAGGACGTTTCCGACGACGCCGGTGGCGACGACGACTACCGAACAGCCCATCACGACGGGCAGGTCGCTGGCCCAAACGGCGTTGTACAACAGGTAGCCCAGGCCGGGGATGCCGAAGACGGCCTCAATCACGAGTACCGAAATCGCGACTAGCGCCAGCGTCTCGGTGAACACGAGCGATACCAGCGGGATCGCCGCGTTCCGGAGGAGATGTCTAGCGACGGTGACTCGTCCGCCACCTTTCGCCCGGACCAATTTCATGAAATCGGTCCCGCTATATCGCAACGCGTACGCCCGGGCGTAGCTGACGACCGCCGCAAGCAGCGTCGTCGCCACCAGCACTGGAGGGAGCACGTACTCGTAGCCAACGGGGAGGGCGAGCGGTCGGATCCGGTTTACGTCCATGTCCCACCCGAACCCGATCCCGAGGCCGGCGGCAGCGAGAACGACCGTTCCGAGCCAGAAGTTCGGCAGCCCGAGCAGCAGGTACGAGAGGGTCCGGGCGGCCCGCCCCCGGTTCGAGCGGTCGTACAGCGCGGCATAGAGTCCGACAAGGAGTCCCAGCCCCGCGGCCAGCACGATCGCCGGAACCACGTAGGCTCCCGTTCGAACGGTCGCCTCCATCACCGTCGGCAACACGGCCTGGCCGGTCTCGAAGGACTCGCCCCACCGAAGCGTGAACATGCTCCCCATCCAGTCGGCGTACTGCTCGGCGAGCGGGCGGTCCATCCCCCGATCGGCGAGATACTCGCTTCGCGTTCGCTCTAGCATTTCGGGAGTGGCCCCGCCGCGAGCCTCCCCAGCGAGGATCCGATCCAACAGCCAGTCCTCGGTCGCGGCGAACAGGAGGAAGAGCCCCGAGAGGAGCGTCCAGATTGCGACCAGCCCAAGGACGACCCGCTGGACGAGCAGACGAAGGAGGCTCATGGCCGCTCACCGCCGGACCCGGAGGGCACGCCAGCCAGTAGGACCAAAAATTGTTTAAAACTTGTCCCGGTAACGTGGGCCGTCCGACGACTCGCTACCCATTACGCGCTCGGCCTGATCTCTTCGAGGTATCCGGCCGACCCCTCCCATAGACGGCAATGACTGACTCCCCATCCGCTCCCGGACCGAACCCGGATTCCGACTCCCGCTCGTCTGACACGGCCGCCTTCGAGCGGGTCGACTGGGACTCGATCGAGCCCTCGAAACGCTGGCTGACCGAAGAGCGGGTCGCACTCGCTGTCGGACTGACACTTCTCGGGGTCGTCTATCTCTCCCATCGGGCGAGCGACGAGGCCTACCTCCTCTGGCGCTGGAGCGTCGGGCCCGCCGACTGGCTGTTATTGCTGTCGGCGGTGGGGCTGGCCGCCTACGGGCTGGTCCCCTTGATCCGGGACCGGGGGCAGGTCCGGCGGCTCCTCGTGAGCCTCTCCCGGCGACCGATGATCGTCCTCTCGCTTTTCGTTCTGGTCACCGTCCTCGGTATGGCGTTGTACGCGATCGTTTCGGGCTTTCAGCCCCGGCTGACCCTGGAAAGCGGGACTCCCGGGGCCAATAAGTTCCAGCCGCCGGTCGGGTTCATGAGCCCGTTCATCGAGACGGGCAACGACTGCGTCGGCGCTACAACCGACGCGCCGATCACCGAGCGGGCCTGTCAGGGCACCTGGACCCACCCGCTTGGAACCGACCGCTGGGGGTACGAGCTGACGGATCTCCTGGTCGTGGGTGCCCGACCGGTCCTCTACGCGACCGTCGTCGCCCTTGGGGCGATTGTTCCGCTTTCGACCGCCGTCGGCCTCGTGGCTGGCTACTACGGTGGGCTCCCCGACGACCTCCTGATGGCCTACGTCGACGTCCAGCTCGCGGTCCCCGCAATCGTGATCTACCTGGTCGTGTATATGTTCCTTGGGAACTCCTTGCTCTTGCTCTTGGTCGTGTTCGGCCTGCTCTCGTGGGGCGGGATCGCCCGGATTGTCCGCAGTGAGACCCTCCAGCGCCGGGAGGCGGGACACGTCCGCTCGGCTAAGGCCGCCGGCGCCTCCGACGCCTACCTCATCAGACGCCACCTCCTCCCGAACGTTACCGACAGCGCCGTTCCCGCGGCCTTCCACCTGATCGCGGTTCTCGTGCTCAGCGAGGCGGCGCTTTCATTCCTCGGCTTTCACGTCGCCTTCCAGTCGTGGGGGATGACGATCGCCGAGGGGCTGTTCTACGGGCCACCGCTCGCCGTCTGGTGGACCTCATTGTTGCCCGCCGCTGCCCTTGCGGTGACAGTAGTTTCAATCAAGGCCGTCGGCGACGGGCTCCGGGACGCACTCGACCCCCACGAGGACCGAACATGACAGGACCAGATCGACGCCACGACATGGGCACCAACCCTGACGACCCACTCCTTTCGATCGAGGAGCTCCGGACCCACATTCGAACCCAGGGAGAGACAGTCCGCGCCGTAGACGGCGTCAGCTTCGACGTCGCCTCGGGAGAGACTGTCTGTCTCGTCGGCGAGTCCGGTTCCGGAAAGAGCGTCACTTGCGAGTCGCTGACGGGGATCGTCCCCCGACCGCCCGCGGAGATCGTCCGCGGCTCGATTTCCTTCGACGGCCTCCCGCTTGCCGATCTCCCCGAGTCCGACCTTTGCCAGATCAGGGGCGACCGCATCGCCCACGTCTTCCAGAACCCCCAGAGTGCGCTCGATCCCGTCTACACCGTTGGCGACCAAGTCGTCGAGGCGATCAAGCTCCACCGCGACGTCGGCTCCGATGTGGCCCGCGAGCGCGCGATCGACCACCTCCGGCGGGTCGGCATCCCGAGGGCCGAGGAACGCGTCGACGACTATCCGCACAAGTTCTCCGGCGGGATGCGCCAGCGGGTCGCGATCGCAATCGCACTGGCGCCCGACCCCGACCTGCTGATTGCCGACGAGCCGACGACCGCTGTCGACGTCACCGTCCAGGCCCAGTTGATCGAACTGCTTCGGGACCTGACTGGCAGCGGGCTCTCTATTCTGCTCGTCACCCACGATCTGCGGGTAGTCGCCTCACTCGCGGACCGGGTACTGGTGATGTACGGCGGCACGATCGTTGAACGCGGTCCCGTCGAGGAGCTGTTCGACAACCCAGCCCATCCCTACACCCGGGCGCTGTTCGAGAGCTACGACGGCATCGCCCGCGAGGAGCGCTCGGTCCGCGGCGAGATCCCCTCCGATGGCTGCCGGTTTCGCCGAGAGTGTCCCTACTCAATCGAGGCCTGTGCCGGGGACGGCCAACCGGAGTTCTATCCGATCGGCGGCCGCCAGTCCCACCGCGCCTCGTGTGTCTACTACGCTCCCGAGCGGGACCCGACGCCGATCGTCGAAGACGGCCGCGGGAACTCGCTCGCGGAGATCGAAACCGAAACCAGGGGTAGTGATGATGACTGACGACCCCTTGCTCGCAGTCTCCGATCTCGAGATCCACTACTCGATCACGGAGGGGATCCTCCGGCGGGAGGTTGGCCGTGTTCGGGCAGTAGACGGCGTGAGCTTCGATATTCGGTCAGGCGAGGCATTCGGGCTGGTCGGCGAGTCAGGCTCCGGAAAGACGACGACCGCGCTCTCGACGCTCGGACTCGAAGAACCGACAGGCGGGGAGGTCCGGTTCGACGGCGAGGCCGTCGGCGACCTGTCCGGTGACGATCTCCGTAGGTTCCGTCGGCGAGCCCAGCTGATCGTCCAAGACCCCAACGAGGCGTTCAGTCCGCGGATGCGCGTCGGACGGGCGGTCGCCGAACCCCTCACCCTCCACGGAATGAACGACGCAGACCGCCGCCGCGCGATCGTCGAGGACACCCTAAAGCGGGTGGGACTCGAAGCCTCCGATGCGGATCGGTACCCCCACGAGTTCTCCGGTGGGGAGAAACAGCGGATCGCGCTCGCACGGGCGTTGGTTCCCAACCCCGACCTGATCGTCGCCGACGAACCCACGAGCGCCTTGGACGGCCGGGTCCAATCGGACGTCCTCTCGTTGCTTTCGGACGTTCAACGAGAGTTCAATATGGCCATTCTTTTCATCAGTCACGACATCGACGTCGTCCGCCGGTTCTGTGACTGCGTCGCCGTGATGTACGCCGGCGAGGTTGTCGAACGCGGCCCGATCGACGCCGTCCTCGAAGAGCCCGCCCACCCCTACACCCGGGTGCTATTGGGATCAGTTCCCAAGCTCGACCCCGCGGACCGGGAACTCGCCCGGCCGCTGACCGACACGGTCCCCGACCCCTCTGATCCGCCCTCGGGCTGTCGGTTCCACACCCGCTGTCCAGAGTACATCTCGTCGGAGGGCGTGGACCTCCCCCGAGAAATCTGGCAGGCCCTCGTCGCCTTCCGGTTTACCCTCCAAACCGGCGAACTTCCGGCGGGGCTCGACGGTGTGACCATCCGGGAGCGTTTCGATCTCCCGGAAACCATCCCCGAGAACGACGTCGACCGGTGCGTCAGTGAAGCGATCGACCGCCTTGAGGACGGTAACCGCGAGGCCGCAGCTGACCGCCTCGCCGAGGCGACTGCAAGCATCTGCGAACGGGAGTCGCCCGAGGCCGTCGCCGACGGCCGTCCTGTTGCCTGCCATCGCTACGATCCGGGCGTCGAGGCCGACCCCAGCGACCGGTCGCGATAGCTCGGCTGCTTCCCGTGGGTCGGGGCCGCTGCAAATAGTTCCCTGACGCCGACATTCACTTGCGTTACCTTCTTGATCCGACGCTCTTGCTCAACGTAGCGAAATGATGTGGTAACATACAACAAATACTGCCATATTACGGCTTGAGACGCCGTTTTAGCTGAGGGAGACCGGTCGTCTCCCCCGGTTATACACCCTGTTCGCCAGATTGCGGAAGAGCGAAGCGGGTTGGGATGCCGGCGCAATCGGACCGGAGGCCCTCGCACCCGGCGTCGATCTATGCGGCTGTGTGTTTAATCGGTGGCCAAGTCGTCGAGAATGATGTAGTCATACTGTGACCAGCGTGTATCCCCGTGTTTCTGCAACTCTTCGAGCCATTCCTGGTTTACCTGATCCACGTCTCATAGGGTCGGTCATAACGATTTTCCGGTGATCGATCGACCCGTTCTGGCGCTCATCGGTAAAGGATTACAACCGACCCTATCAGTTGTACTCCGTGAGGAGTTCCCGGCGCTGTGGAACGAAGAGATGAACTCGTTCAATGGTCCAGTCAGTACGAACGCAATCGAGGGCGGCAACTGGCGTTTGGAGTACGGTCTTCGAACGCCGTACGCGCGAGTTCTAGGGGGCACTCGCGCGTACAGCTCTGTTGGCCCTCCACGACTCGATGTACGTATTCCGCAATGGGTGTCCTCAGGAGAGTTTCGGCCAGCGGAAGCAGGAGAGAACTCACAGACCTGAGATAGTGGACCAATTCTATCCCCAGTTACGATGGAGGCAGAATAAGAATGACAAGTAGAGAGTAATCAGTCGTAAGACCCCGTCAGTAGTGACTCGGTCACAGAACGTATTCCGAGAAGACGCACGATTCGACGTTCCGGAGGTGCTTTCCGACGGTACTGGGTTCCACACCCACCTGTCCAGCGATGTCGCTGTGGGTTGCCTCCCGTGGCGTTTCGTAGTACCCGAGGCGGATCGCGGTCTCCAGCACTTCCTGCTGGCGATTGGTTAGTCCAGAGAACACACGCTCGACCTCGGGATGGTACGGTCCCATCGCAACGAGTTCCATTTCGACTCCAGCGGGGGGTGTCGAGGGAGCGTTTGCAAAGTCCTCTTCGCGACCGACCATCGTGACACGATGGCCCCCATCCTCGGTGATCTCGACGGGAAACTCCACGACGAACTCCCCGGTCTGCTGGCGCTCGATCAGGTGTTTGATCGGTGGCGTCGGCTCGATGTGGACGTAGCAATATCCGGACTCGTCACCCGATACCGTGAAGCCGTATACTCCCGGTGCGTCGGCCATAATCGAGCGGTAGTGGTCGAGATTTCCCCCGACTTCGGTCAGCATCACTACTGTGCCGTTCTCTAGTTGTTCGACAGCGTGGATCGCCTCGCGTGTAATGTCCGTGGCTTTCTCGAGCTGTTTGCTGACCGGGTGAAACACCTCGTCAACCGGGTGCATAACGACGGTCACGTACCGCATCAGTGTGGACTGTAGATCGGGCGGCTATATAAACACGGTTCGGATGCGTCAACGTAGAACTATCCGGAGCCGAGCACTACCCTCATCTATGCCCGACATGGCGACTCCGCCGACACCCGATGGTGTTCCGTTTCTCGGCAACGGGATGGCGTTCTCGCGCAGTCCGTTCGATGCGATGGAAGAATGGGCACAGCAAGGTGATGTCGTCCGCCTCACGTTCCCGGGTCAGTCAATCTATCTGGTGACGAGTCCCGATCTCATTGAAGAAATACTGGTCGAGCGCCACGGGCAGTTCACTATTGGCCGCCAGCAGCGCAAGACGTTCAGCGGGATTGAGGATGACGCTTTAACCGCGAACACTGGTGACCGATGGAAGCGGCTTCGAGGTGCGCTCCGCCCGGCGTTCACATGGGACCGAATCGAGGCGTATGGACCGCAAATGGCCGAGCGAACCGCTGCCCACACTGCCCGGTGGGACAACGGGCAGATGGACCTGCATCGCGAGATGCGCCTTCTGACGGTGCGAATACTGGGTGATACGCTCCTCGGCACTGACGTGACGGGGGATGAGAAGGTGATCATGGACGCCGCTGACGCCCTCGTGGATCGGGCCGATCCTCGCCGGATCGGTAAACTGCTGCCCGACTGGCTTCCCACGCTGACGGAGCGACGCTTCGAGCGCCGGATCGCGGCGCTGGACGACTACGTGAGGGGGGTGCTCGACGGGCATACACCTGGAGACGGTGACGTGTGTTCGGTCCTATTGGCAGCCCACGACCGTGGTGATCTCTCGATGTCAGAAGTGGAGGATAACCTCGTGGGGCTGTTACTCGCTGGGCACGATTCCTCGGCGGTAGCGCTCACCTATGCGTGGTACGAACTGAGCCGTCACCCCGAGATTGCGCGGTCGCTGGTGGAGGAAGCCGACGAGATAGCTGACGACGGCCTCCTGGGAGGTGATGATTTCGAGAGGTTGGATCAGACCCGCCACGTCGTGAAGGAGACGCTCCGATTGTACCCTCCAACGTGGGGAGTCAACCGGCAGGCAACCGAGTCAGTGACGCTCGGCGGGTACGAGATCCCCTCGGGGGCTCAACTGATGATTCCACAGTGGGTGCTCCACCGGGACGAGCGCTTCTGGGAGGACCCGCAAACGTTCGACCCGAGTCGATGGGCACGCGACGAGCCCCGCCCAGCGTTCGCTTACTTCCCGTTTAGCGGGGGTCCCCGCCACTGTATCGGGATGCGTTTCGCGCGCCTCGAACTGACGATGGCGCTGGCGACGATGGCGACCCGGGTCGAGCTCGATGTGACGGCTTCCGGACCGTTGACGTTCAAGCCGTCGTTGTCCCTCCGGCCGACGGTGGATATCGAAGCCACTGTTACCCCTCGCAAGCTCAACCGCGCTGACTGATCCCCGCTTCGAGCGCAAGGGTGTCACGGAGTGAGCTGCAACGGACTGGTGGCTACAGGACTCTTTAGTCGCTCACACTACCAAAACCCGTTTCAGCGAACCTTTATCGGTGATTCTTGCGTACGGAACTACCAGGAGGACACCATGACAGATAGACCGCTCGGCGGCACCGAGATCGAGAGCAGCCGTATGTCCCTCGGCTGTATAAGCATCGTCGACTCCGGACATAGTGAGGCAGTCGCGTGTCCAGCCGGGACTGGTCCAACACCTATTGGAGGATCCCGATGCTCCTGATTGGCACGAGCGAGGGCGTCTACCGTGCCCCGGTAGATGAAATTGACGACGCAACGCGTGTCCTCGACACCGAGCGCGTCATGCGGGTGCGCCGGTTCGGCAAGAGGATCTTTGCAGCCACCCAGTCAGGGCTCTTCCGCTCGACCGATAGCGGCACGACGTGGACCGACCTCGATGTTCCCCGAGATGAGGTCTACTCCGTCTGCCAGAGTCCCGATGGCGAGCGACTGTATGCCGGCACGCATCCTGCTCACCTCTACGTCTCCAGTGATGACAGCGAATCGTGGCGCGAACTGACTGGCTTGCAGGAGTTGCCGTCGCGCGAGGAGTGGCGACTCCCCCGCCACCGCCATGAAGCTCACGTCCGTGCTCTCGACATACACCCTGACGCCCCTGAACGGATTATCGCTGGTATAGAGGTGGGTGGCGTCCACGTCAGCGACGATGGTGGGGACACATGGAGCGAACGGCGCGATGGACTCCACGACGACGTTCATCACATCCTCGTCCGGGATAGCGAGGAATACATCGCGTCGTGTGGCGGCGGGCTTTACCGCACGCACGACGCGGGTCGGTCGTGGACGCGTCTCGACACCGACGTGGATCACACCTACTTCCGGGAGGCGTTCGCTGCTAACGGCCGGCTGTACGCGGCGGCGGCGCGTTCGTCACCCCCGTCGTGGGGTGGCGAGCACGGCGCAGATGCAGCACTGTTCGAGTCGACTGATGGCGGCGACACCCTCGAATCCGTGCCGTATCCGGGGAAACCCGATGACTTCATCCTCGCGTGGTCGGCCCTCGATGAGGATGACGACGTGCTCGCGGGGACACGCGGTGGTAATATCCTCCGGCGAACCGGCGGCGAGTGGACACGAATCGGGAGTGTTCCAGCGTCCATTCGCACGCTCTCTGTCACGTCGGGTTCCGTCTAACGGCCTCGAGGGCCCTCACAGCGGTCAGGACGGAAGGCTGGCTGGATCCGAACTGCCCTGGAGATTGCAGCGTCTCGCTTGTTGTCTACCGGTGGTCGATAGAACAGCGCATGTCACGAAGGCACTGTTCCCTCGTACGTGGTTTCGAGCCACTCCTCCCACGTCACTGTCCCAAGAGCGTGGTCAGGACAGGTCGCCTTTCCCTCACGAAAGGCTGCAAACGCCTTCCCCGGAATCGGAAGTGGGAGGATCGGCCGCCATTTCCCCCGTACATCGCGATACGCTCTGACCAGCTCCCCTGCGGTATGGATCTCGGGGCCACCGATGGGTTCCAGCCGCCCGCTTGGCTCTGGTGTTGCGTGTTTGACCAGTCGGTCTGCGACTACGCCGGTGTCGATCGGTTGGTCGCGTCGCAAGCCGGTCCAGAGTTTCGTGTTGTAGCGATTGGTATCCGTCGTCTCATACCTTCAAAATCGTGTACACCGGGCGCACGGCGGTTAAACAGCGTAATAGGCACTTGGCTGAAGCATGCTTCTGACGTGGAGAGCAAAGTCTAGAGGACTTTGCGACACGACCAACTTCTTGAGGAAGCCAGCGAGATCGTCGCCGACGGCCTTGAAGACGACCCGCCGATGTCCGACATGATCGACACGGCACTACCCCCGAGGAGATCGAACAGGAGGCCGCCGACCTAGAGATCGCCCCACCCGAAGAGGCGACCGCCCTCGACGACACATAGGCGATCTACGACTCATACCCAGAGGGTGAACCATGGCATGGGAGGGGCCAGTAACCGACACCCGCTGCAACGAGGAGGCGTCCTCGGCGGCGTCTCAAAGCACGTCAAGGTAGTCATCTTGCTCATCGTCGGAGAGATCGCCGTAGTACTCGTTGGGAATCTCCGGTGGGTCGTACTCGCTGACAACGCCACCGGCAGTGATACACCCGGAATCCATCGAAATATAATTAATCCTTAGGAAAGAGTGTTGTACGGGAGTGCGTAGTAGAAGCATGAACGCGCCACTTGAGACTATCGACATAGAATCGTCACTCGACGATATCGAGTTTCTGGCCCGTTCGGAACACCGCGTTAACGCGCTTGTCGCATTAACTGAAGGGTCCTATGATCGCCGTGACCTTCAAAATGCCACCGGAGCCTCGGTATCAACGATCTCTCGCGTTCTCACTGATCTCGAAGATCGTCATTGGATCACCCGAAACCCGCCTCGGTACGAGTTGACACCATTAGGAACGTTCGTGACCGAACGGTTCCTCGATCTCCACGAAGCGATAGGTCTTGAACGAACGCTACGCGATGTCTGGCAATGGTTGCCTCGTGATATGGACGGATTTTCAGTTGAACTGTTCGATGACGTCGTCGTCTCGTATCCGGGGCCTGCGTATCCGTATCAACCTGTCGAACGCGTGACTCATCTTCTTGAGCACACCGAGACGATACGTGGTCTTGGAACGACGATCTATAAATCAGGAAACATCGAAGTGTTCTGCCGGCGCGTCATAGAAGGAATGGAGATGGAATACGTGTATGCACCATCAGTCCTCCGAGCCATTATCGTATGGAATCCGGATCTCGTCACCGACGTCTTCGCTTGCGAGAACTGTACCATCCTACTGCATGATGACCTGCCGGACGGCGATCGGTGCGGACTCAACGTGATGGATGACTATATTGGGATCTGTGGACACGAGCGCGAGACCGCACAACTCAAGGCGGTAATCGATACCCAATCGCCGGAAGCGCGTGCATGGGCGACGGACGTGTATGAGCGCTATCGCAGCGAAGCGCGCCCCTTCGATCCGAATTCATTTGAGACGGGAGATCAGGATTCACGGAGGACTGCGTTACGGGTTG
Organism: Saliphagus sp. LR7; assembly: GCF_003344565.1. Lineage (NCBI taxonomy): Archaea > Methanobacteriati > Methanobacteriota > Halobacteria > Halobacteriales > Natrialbaceae > Saliphagus > Saliphagus sp. LR7. The sequence continues at coordinate 50,802 of NZ_QPND01000017.1, forward strand.
AGGTATAATAGTCGGTCAGTATCCGCCCCGACCTGGGCCATTTCCGCGATTTTTCACCCGTAGTGGAAGACTCCCTACTCATCGACGGCTTCTTCTCCCGTTCATCGATATGAATACGCCCTACTCGTAACGACACCAGTCCCTACGCTATACGATAACGGGATCGTTGACATGATTGGAAGTTGATATTAATTGCAGAGGGTGAAAATTTTCACAAAATAAGTATATTTCTTCATCCGGCGTACTGGTGGTCGCGGAAGGTGAGACGCCTGCCGCACAGGAGAGAGACACCATGCAAAAATCAAAAGAAGAACTGCCAGTTGCGATGGAGACACCGGACGCGGAAGTACGACAGCAGACCGACTTCGGTGCGGCGACTGACTACGGGGAGTTGGCCGCAGAACGCATCCGGTTCGCCGCCGGAACCGACCTCACGCCGCTCCTTGAAGGCTTGGAGAACGACATGTGCCAGTGTCCCCACTGGGGCTACGTGCTGGACGGTGCAATCAACCTTCGCTACAGCGACGGCACTGAAGAAGTCAGCGAAGCAGGAGAGCAACTTTACTGGCCGCCGGGACACACCCTCTGGGTTGAGGAGGACACGGAGTTCATCCTCTTCAGTCCACAGGACGACCACATCGAAGTGTTTGAACACATGGCTGACAGGATGGAAGAGTTAGCGGAGTAGGGTATGGCACGAATCTACGACAAAAAGGCTGACGACGCGTGCCGACAGGCACTTTCCGAACCACGTTAGGCCGTCTTAGAAGCCCAGGACGTGGTGGAGGTGACCTGCCCACATCCGGATTGGGAGCGGGGATAGCGACCATATCGGCTTCTGATGTAGGGGCAGAGATAACGGTGACACACAGTGCAGCACCCTTCGGTGACTACGAGAAGGTGCGCTGCCGGGCGGAACACAAGGTCTTCGTACACTACTGCGAGACGCCGTGATATCCTACCGTGGCTGATAGTACTGCGGAGAAGATTTTGAGGCACCGAAAGAAGAACAGAAAAATAGCAGGACGTGACGCATATACGAGATCAGGCGAAAGAGTTCTTCAATTGCTGTTGGTCCCAGTCGTATTCGGTGAGGAACTTGTTGAGAGCGCGTTTGCCTTGGGCCGGAAGGACTTCGCGTTCGATGCCCGCCACGGTCTTGTTACTGGCCGCAACAAGCCCGATGGCGTAGATTCTCGCATGATGACTTGTGCCGGTGACAGCGACTCGAACTCGCCGAAGGCGCGCGTACACGACAAGAAGTCTGTAATCGGCATCATCCGTCCTTTCCACCGCCTATGTTACGCTTCTACTTCAACGTGCAAAGCTAAGTATAAAACGGAGGTTTGAAGTGTATCAGATATTGACCAAATAAGAAGTGAGCCTAGTTGCCGTCGCAAAGAAAGAGCAACGGGAGTGCCGGCGCTCGTATACATTGCTCGGGACGGCACTTCTCTTCGTTCTCTCCGCCGCGTTCCTTGCCGCAATTCAGTGGGTGCCGAGGCTTGGTCTGCGCGCAGGAACGCCGACGAGTACACTCGCACTCTTGAACAGTCTCGCACAGCCTGGAGCGATATTTGTACCGATGCTCGGGCTTTTAATCGGCTATCATACGATAGCGGGAGAACGTGAGCAGGGAACCCTCAGAATTGCGTTAGGTTTGCCGAACACTCGACGGGAGGTCGTCTTCGGTAAGTTCGCCGGTCGACTTGCCGTCATCGCAGCGGCAATAACACTCACCAGCATCATCATCGCCCTCATTGCATTGGCGACGTTCGAGTACTTCGATACGAAGGCGTTCGTTCTCAACACTGTTCTCACGATTTTGTACGGTGGTGTGTACCTCGCAATCGCGATCGGGTTTTCCGCCTGGATGCACTCTCGTCTGCGAGCAATGGTGGGGACGTCGTTCCTCTATCTGGTGTTTCTGCTGGGCTGGGACGCGGTCCTACTTTTCCTTCAGCTGATTTTTATCGGTCCAACGCTTCCCGAGGGCAGCCAGCTTCCGGATTGGATGCAATTCATCAATATACTGAATCCGGCGACCGCGTTCCAGTACGCCAGAAAAGCCGTCCTCCCTGCCTACGCCGAACTCACACCGGCTCCAGAATCAAGCGCAGTTTATCTTCAGGACTGGGTCGGATTTCCTATCCTGTTTATTTGGATCGCTGCTCCACTCATCTTCGGCTATATACGGTTCAAGCGGACCGATCTTTTCTGAGTGCGTCTTCGGGAGGAATCATAGGGTCGGTGACCACGATTTACCGTTCGATCACGCCACCGTGTTGCGATCAACAGTGCAATGACTTGGACCCGGCCCTATCATACGACACTGGATGACAGCGATCTCGGTCTTTTCCATGAACGGCTGTTCGAACTCATCTCTCGCTCCCCAGGGGAGGAAACAACACCACCTACGTGCGGTCACGCCGAACTCGACGGCTCGTGGCTGTCTGGATCGTCACACGAACAACCGATCGCAGCGACGTCGCCACACTCGGGACACTCGTAGATCGGGATCACGTCCGAACCCCGCTGGGGCAGCGGCCCCTTTTTCGGCCCCTCGTAGCCACACTCCGCACAGTGAGAGCGGCTCATTGGTCTCGACGTGCTTCCTCGCGGCCCCAGTGGGCCGCTTGCTGGTGGTCAGAAACCAGTTCGTGCGTTGTAGACGTCCCAGCGAGGAGCCGGCCCGTCTCCACATCGGTCACCACGTCCGAGCGAGCGACTGCCGAGAGCAGTTCGCTTGCGACCGAAGCCATCGTTGCGGCCCGCTTGTGAGCGTAGGCCTCGTGTTCGTGGTCGGGAGCGTCCTCGGGAGGACGGTCGGCTTCGAGTTCGGCCAGGCGCAGGAGCGCTCGCGCACCCCAGCAGTCGAACTTTGTGTCGTCGAACCGGTCCGACTCGTGAACGGCGTCGTGGAGCTGCTCAGCGAGATCGCAGATAATCGACGCTGAAACGCATACGTCGATTTCCTCGTCAGTCATCTCGATCGACCTCGGGATTGTCAGGACTCTCGTCGGCCGCGCACCACCACTGAACGACGATCGTCCCGCCCTCGAGGTCGTCGACGTCGTACTCAACACCGTCCGGGATCGGCAACGTAACGCGCTCTTCACCGGTCCCTTCGGGGTAGCCCTCGGTCGGTTCCGGGTGATCGTCACCGTACTCGACGTCGGGCACTGGATCGTCGATCCCACCAGGACGACCGTATCCAGGAACGTCGTGAGGATCCGGGTCCAGATCCGAGAGCATCCGCCTGCGTTCGTCGCGAGCATCTCGATGGAGATCGCGGAGTTCGCGGTCCATCAGCGCTCTTCCTCCGCGATTTCACTGGAAAGAGTGGTGTCCCCTTCCGAGAGCGGTACGTCTTCGTCGAACGTGCGTTCGTACACTTCTCTGAGTGGCATTCGAAGTCACCTCCTGGGGACGAGTGACTGTCTTCACCTCGCCTCCCGACCCCTCTCAGGGGGCTAATCGACACCACCGTCGGTGCGGACTCGCAGCGGCCATCTACGGAGTTACCTCACGCTGTCGAGGACAATCCGGGGCGTGAGGTAACTCACGAGCGGGGGGGGGGTTCAACGCGGTCGATCGACTCGAGATGGATGGTGTCACGCAACTCGCCGTCGTGGCGAACGTCGGTGATGATGCGAATGTCGCCATCCATGTCGAAGCGCTTAGCGATGTCGAGGAGATCGAAGAGGCCAGCGTCAGCGTCTCGATCTAAGACGAGGATCAGGTACCCCCGAGTCGGGATCCAGCCGTCTTCGACGAGTGCGAGCGACTGGAACTGCTCGAGCGCTTTCTCGGAGGTGCCTGAAGAGCCCATCGGGGTGCGTACTTTCGATGTGTGCTGGCGAGGGGGTTAATTGTTGAGGCCAGCACCGGCACCGTCGTAGCGGTCTGTCTGGCTTCGACAGTGGGGACAGGCATGGAGCGTGCCCTGGTTGTCCGCGAACACCCGTTTGTACTGGTCGGTGACGTGGCCGCCGCAGTTCTCGCACTTAGCCATCGGTACTCTCCGTCTCTGTGAGCTGGTCGTAGAGAGCGAGCGTCGTCTCGAGTTCGCCGATCGACTCGGTGAGCGTTAACGGCTCGGGCAGGTGGGTTTCGAGACGGTCGAGGGTTTTGAGCGTGTCTTCGAGTTCGATTTTGACTCGGTTGCTCGACCAGGAATTGCGGGGGCTCATCGGTTCTCACCCCTGCGCTGGGGGCACCCCGGTGCATGGGGCAAACGATCGCGGCCACCGAGGTCGACGAGGAGCTCGCGCTGGCAGTCTCGGCACCGGACGTAGGCTTTCCCGCCCTGTTCCGGTGGCTCGGTGTGGTACGTGTACACCGATTCGACCGTCGTCTCACGACCGCTGTCGGCAACCGTTCCGCCGTCCGTGATGGCGTCTCGAGCTCGGAGCGTGCGAACTCGGGCTGCGGCCCGCTGGCGGAGTTCGCGACCTGCGGCGGTTTCGTAGTGGTCGGCTCGCTGTGCGACCGCATCGATCTGGCGCTGTTGTGCCATCTAACTTCGCCTCCACTCCTCTCAGGGGACGACCAACACCACGAGCGGGCTGCGAGGAGCGGTTCTATTGAGAAGTTACCCCACGCAATCGATTTCAGGTCGAATCTGTGGGGTAACTAAGCGTCTCTCATGCGAGTCGTGTTTTCGAGCGATTCAGGATACGAAAATTCCAGGTTGCTCTCGTCTGATTCTCGCGATACGTACGGCTGCGAATTGAACGCTGAGAATCCTACCAGTTTCAGATGATGTTTGAATCGCCCTGCATGATGCAGGGCGCGAATGTAGCACAAATCATGGGCTCCCGAGTAGCGACCCACCGTTCTTGAGTTTCCTGCTACATTGAGAGGCCTATACCTGACTTCCTTGTTTCAACTTGGAGTTGCCCCACCCTCCGATTTCAAAGCCGACAGGATTTGTCGTCCCTATACTTGGCCCCTCGTTAGTTGATATTCCGTAAATTTATACAAACTGTTGCAAGCAGTATTTTATTTACGACAGTCGAATAACAGCTGTTTGGGTCGAACCCATGGCACAGAACGATGACCCCGTCGTCGCGAAACGGCGCTCGTTCTTGCAGGCACTGGGTGTCTCCGCAGGACTGGCGACGCTGGGCACGACGACGGCGGTCTCCGCTGCCGAAGACGACACTGCACCAATGAGCTACGAACTCCCCGACCTTCCCTACGCCTACGACGCGCTCGAACCGCATATCGACCAGCGAATCATGGAACTCCATCACGGAACCCATCACCAGGGGTACGTCGATGGGGCAAACTCCGCCCTCAAGAAACTCGCCGAAATTCGGGAAGCCGGCGAGTTCGAGGGGATCAAACACGTCAAACGCGACCTCTCGTTCAACCTCTCGGGGCACGTCAACCACACCGTCTTCTGGGAGAACATGTCCCCCGACGGCGGCGGCGAACCGGACGGAGGCCTCCGCAATAACATCGAGGCCGACTTCGGATCGTTCGAGGCCTTCCGGTCGGAGTTCACTGAGGCCGCGAACGCCGTCGAAAGCAACGGCTGGGCGATGTTGTTCTATGAGCCTGTTGCCGACCGCCTGATAGTCGGCCAGGTCGAGAGCCAGAACCAGCTCGCTCACCAGGACTCAACGCCGATCCTCGCGCTCGATGTTTGGGAACACGCCTACTACCTCCAGTACGAGGCCGACCGCGACGAGTACGTCGAGGCCTGGTGGAACGTCGTCGATTGGGACGACGTCGCCCGCCGCTGTAGAGCAGTACAGAGCGGCGAGGACCCCTACTGAACAGCGAGTGACCAAACCGACCGATTCACAACTGTATCGATATCTCTGAAACCCGCTACCCCTCTTTGAGGGGGGAACAACGCCACCGGGCGGCTGCGTTGTCGTGTCACTCCCCTTGACTTCGGGTGTTAGATGACATACAGTTCAAGTCGTCAAATCAGGAGGAGACTCGCTGTGGAACAGGTATCTTGAGGTCACGTGAGCAACCGACCACTCCGATGACGCGCTGACCGCTGCGAAAATACAGGAGACTCACATACTGCTCAGTTACGGAGCTATGCGTTAAGCGGTTACTCGGCGAAACGGCCGACTGGCTCGACGCGGGAGCCAGACAACGAACTGGACGACGGGGGTCAATCTACCCCACCGGGGCGGATCGACACGATAGTGGCCCTTCTCGTGTCGCTCTTCCGCAATCTGGCGAACAGGGTGTATAACCGGGGGAGACGACCGGTCTCCCTCAGCTAAAACGGCGTCTCAAGCCGTAATATGGCAGAAATTGTTGTATGTTAGCGCATCATTCCGCTACGTTGAGCAAGAGCGTCGTATCTACTCGCGGGAGCTGTTTTTTTACGACCGGGGCGACTGATTCTCGCGTTACGTACAGAAAGTCCAAATAATACCGATCGCTTGAACAAGGAACCCTTCTCGCTTCTCCAGCGATAGAATATAGAATTTAGATTGGTCTCAAAGAATGGAACTGACGGCTCGCTTGCGAACCCCCGACAGTGGAGGACCCGAAAGGGGTAAGTTCCTATTGTGTCGATATCTTATCACGCGGAATGTGGCGCCCCTGGCTCCGACACGGGATGGTGATCGCACGCGGTGAGTGGACCATCCATCGACGAGAATACAATGGGATTGCTGGGCGACGACTCCTCTGTGGAGCGGTCGTCGTGATCACTGCTGTCCTCGGCTGGGGCGCCTACGAACTCGGGAGAGGCATTGCCACCGGGGAAATGGCCTCGTTTGGCATGCTTGGAATCGCGGCGACCGGCGCGATGGCCTGGGTTGCCTGGCGGAGTTCCAGACTCGCCCGGAGCTCATTCGAGGAGCTCGAGCCCGACTTCCTCCTCACGACTGTCCCGGTGAGGGTCCCTGCCCTCGGGTTACTTCTGTTCGTCTACGCTCGCATTGCGGCCATCATTGCGGCCCCAACGATCGCCATAGCGATCAGCGGAGCGATCGGAGTCCGGGCGCCGGCAGTCACGCTCACGGTCATCTTGGCGGTCGTGACTGCGACCGCGGTCGCCGTCGGGGCCGGCGTCTCGGCGAGACTTGCCACCCAGCTCATCGCGACGAGGCTCGCCAGGGGCCGGACCTACAGGGATCTGCTCATCCTGTTCGGCTGGCTCCCACTGCTAATCGGGTGGCTCCTGCTCGGAGAGGTGTCGGAGCTTCCCCTCACGCGGCTTGAAGTCGTGCCCACGTCCGTAGTCGTCGATCTCGCGTTGCTTGGTGCGTTCGGTCAAGCGGAGACCAATCCCGCTCGCGGACTGGCCGCCTTCGCCGTCCTCGCCGCCGGGACGGCACTGTTCGTCGGGACGACCACCATCCTCGCACGACGAATCTGGGAGGGCGAACCAGCAGCTCGGACTGCGCCGAGTGGCTCATACTCGTTTCTCGAGTTGGGATGGGTCGAACGGCTCACTGGCGAGCGACTCCCCCGACCCGTCCGGGCCGTCGCCCGGAAACGCTGGTTGGTCGAGCGACGGTCTCTCCGCGGGCTGTTGTACACGGGGTATGCCCTCTTTTTCGTCGGCGTAGTTCTCTTTCCGATCTTCGGAATTGCCGGTGTTCCCGGCTTCGTGCTGGTAATCCATGCCATCGGGCTCGCGCTTGGCCTCGCCTTTGGAACCGATCCGATCGGGATCGAGTACCGCGGCCTCACGATGCTCCTGACGTCCGTGCAGGGGCGAGCGTTCGTCGGGGGCCTCCTGCTGGCGACACTCGCTCCCGCCGCCATCGTCGTTCCGGCAGTCGCCTTCCCACTTGGAATGGTCAGCACTGCCACAATTGAGGAGATGGTCTCCTTCGTCCTCTTTGGAGTCGCCGTCTGCGGATGCACCGCCTCGCTCGCGCTTGCGGCCGGGCTGGACGTTGACCAGTCGGAATTCGGCCCTGTCCCCGGTTTCTTCACTGATGTCCCCTGGTACGCCGAGACTGGGTGGGAGCAGTTTCAGCGGCTCGGTGCGATTCTCGTCGGCGCGACGATCGCGGTGCTTCCGGCGTTCGTGGGGACCCATCCAGCGGTATACGAACGCCTGGCAGCGGCGGGGATCCCGACCACTGCCACGCGAAGCGGTGCCCTCCTGTTGGGTGCCTTGGTCGCCATCGGGGCCACACGAATCGCCTTCGGGATAGCCGTCGACCGATACGAGAGGTATTCGATCGAATGACGCCAATGGAATCGACCACTGACGACGAGAGCGATGCGGATGGACACACAGCGATCCACACGAACGGCCTGACGAAGGCATATGGTGAAACGATAGCCGTCAAGGAGTTGGACCTCGAAATCGAGGCTGGGACGGTCTACGGCCTCCTCGGTCCGAACGGAGCGGGGAAAACGACGACGATCCGACTGTTGACCGGGCTCAGCCCGCCGACTGACGGAAACGCCCAAGTCGCAGGTGTCCCCGTCGGCGACCGGGAGACCCTCGTCGGCCACGTTGGGTACTTGCCCGAGTCACCGCCGATCCGCGGGCAGTTTACCGGCCGCGAACAACTCGAGTATCATGGCCAACTCCGCGATATGGATCCCCGAGAGATCGACGCCCGGATCGAGAAACTGGGAGAGCGCCTCGAACTCGACGCAGTCGACGATCGAATCGTGACCTACTCGAAGGGGATGCGCCGTAAGACGGGGCTGATCCAGGCGATCATGCACGAACCGAGTGTAGTCTTTCTCGACGAACCGACCGCCGGGCTCGACCCGCGAGCTACACGAACGGTCCGGAAGATCATGGCCGAACTGGCCGACAGCGGGATGACCGTCTTCCTTTCGACACACATCCTCCCGATCGTTGAGACGGTCGCAGATAGCGTCGGACTCCTCCACGAGGGCGATCTCCATACAGAGGGATCCCCAGAGGAACTCGTCAAACGCATCGAGGCGGATGATCCAACCCTTGAGGACGTTTTTCTCTCTGTGACAGGTGACCGTGAAGTGGAGAGTTGAGCGAGAGGAGGTGGGTGGATGGTGACAATATCGAACGACTGAACATCGGACTTGATTGAGATCCAATTACACGTCATGTGAAGAAGATAACTAAACGTTAGGTTCGCACCTGAATGTAACACAATCGCACGTATTGCTCACTGAGTAGCGACTGGCCGACCGGAAAGGTTTCGAACGCGTCGGAGATTGCACGCTGAGTCGAGGACGGCCGTTCGGATCGCGACTGCGACTCGATGTTTGCATGCCCCTTGGTGGTGTTCGTCTGCTGGACACGTGCAGTTGTTTGGAAGCCCGTCGTCGATCGTCACGAGGTACTCGTGGTCGCTCGGATACTCGTGGCTCGCGTTTCGAACGAGCACTCCCTGTTCGATGAGTTCGAACTCGAAGGCTTCGTACTGAGACCGTTGGAGCGTCCGCTCGGTCGTGTCGAGGCGATCAAGTGGATGTACTGGCATGGTTGTATTAGTGTCGCTCAGCGTCCGTGAGCGAGGCTGTAGGCTGAAGAGTGAACACTGGGGTTACTCACAGTCGGGACAGATGAGCGGCAGGTCGAGATTCTCGGCGGTTTCCCAGCGGTCTCTCTCGACCACTCCAAACCGTCCGCAGAAATCACAGCTCGTGTTCGTCTGCTCTGGATCGGTTAACACTTCGACGCGGGAATTGGCCGACCTGTACTCGAGGGTCAGCGGTGGTTCAGGCGTGAACTCTGCGACGATCGGATCTGAAGCTTCGCTGGCGGTGATCATCTCGACTCTCAGCGCTCAGGAGAGCGATCAACACAACCTGGGCGCATCCCAGTGAGCTGTCCTGTCTTCTCCCACTGATTAATACGACAGCCCTGCATGGAAGCTGCGGACCTCACAGTTCTCGTTGCGACAGCGAGCACGCGTGAAGTCCATCCCTCTGGCCAGTTTGTTCTGGTATTGGCAGTGGGGACAGCGGTACGTTCCGCTCTGGGATTGAGTGTTCTGATTCATCTCTGTTCGCCTCCACCCCTCTCCTGAGGGGACAACCAACGCCACGGCTGTGTGCTTCGGAGCCAGTGACCAGTTGAGGGGCGTTCCCGACGGTATCAGACACTGTCTTCGCTCTCTGTACCGTCTTCAGCTTCCAACCGACAGGCCAGCGAACAGTAGTCTGGAAGCCCAAGGTTGAGCGTTTTGTGGCTGTGCTCGGGAATCGGTTCGGTGCAGACTGGACACGGGTCGCCAGCCGTGTCGTTCGTCGGAATCGGCCGTGCGATCCCTCGGTCGCGAAGATCGTCGAGGATCTCCGCTTCGGTTTTCTTCTCACTCATCGTGATCACCGTCATCCTCAGCGGGATCGACCCGGATGGTGAGCTGGCAGATCGGACACTCGAGGACGAGTGGGGAGGCCGTGCGAATCGTGAGAAACGTCGGCTCGTGCGACCACGCCGTCCCCAAGCACTGCACTCGAGGGACCGACGTCGTCGTGCGGTGAGGCGGCTCGTGGTCAGGGGTTGAACACTGGTGTTGCATCTGAGGGTCCTCGTCAGGACGAGTTGATCGCGTCGTCCCTCTGCCCCTCTCCGGGGGACGAACACCACCACCGGCTGGCCATTCGTCCGACCGTGCAGCCGCTGATCTGATGGTGGGGTTTGATCTGGGTGAGTTACCCCACGAATGCTGATTACTTCCCGTTCGTGGGGTAACTATGCTCACCCTCGTTCTCGTTCTTTGGCTCTCGATTCCATGCTGGCTCCCACTCACAGTCGTCGCGAACGTAGTCTGCGCGCGCCGAAAACCAGTGCTGGTGGTAACCAGTGTTCTCGGTCGCAAGCCACTTTCCCGAAGCGACCGGGCCATACTCCTCCGTCTCAGGGATGTTCTCGCCGTCGTCGACCGACCAGGTGTACTCACCGTCGAACTCCGCGATGAACCCCTGATCGCCTGCTGGCTCGCGTAGCGTACATTTCGTGTTGCAGTGCCTGCAGAACACGCCCTGGTACACGAGGTGGGTCCAGTCGTCGGAGCCACAGACCGGACACGTCACGACGTCGAACGCACCACTGTAGCGGTCTTCAGTTTCGACGATTCCCATGCTGATCACCCCTCACGTTCGTCGGGATCGACACGGGAGATCCGTCCAACTTTCCCGTGAGCGCCGGCCAGCACTATCGAGACGTGCTCGAGCATCGTAATGTCGGTGACGATCGTGTTCCCGTCTTTCTGGAGGACGACCACGCCACTCTGGTGGATCCAGACGGAGACGCCGATGCCCCAGTGGTGCCACCGGTCAGCCGAGAGTGCTCTCGAAGGGAGCGACAGGCTCTCCTCACCGCGTTCGATGGCAGCCCGAACGCCGTTTCGGAGCTCCCACACCTGCGACTCGGTCAACGTCTCCCCAGAGGCTTCAGCACCGTCGACGTGGGCCAACAAGTCGGCGACCATCAGGGGTCACCTCCGGTGTCAGTGGTCGTCGGTAGCTGTGCTTCTGCCAGTTCGTCTGTGTGAACCATCTCTGAAACCCTCCAGCCCTCTCTGAGGGGTGACCAACGCCACCTGCGTGCGGTCAAGCGTCTCGTTGGGAAAGACCCGCTACAGCCTAGGGCGACTGTGGGTCAGTCCCGCGTTCGAGTGCTTCGAGCCCGCCGAGATCTGCGTGCAGGACGGTGCCGTTCCGGATGACGTATCGGCAGGCGTGCACTGGATACCGACATTTCGTGAAGCCTGCACTCTGGATGTCGAGTTCGTCGTCTTCTTCGATGTATTCGGCGAGCTTCCAGAGGAACTCTCGCGTCACCTCGCTGGCGTCGAGATCCATCATACCGTTGTCGTCCTGGGGATAGACTCGGAACGCTCCGTAGCCCCACACGGTGAACTCGCCGTCGTCGGTGAGCCGCCATTTGAGGCCGCCGAAACAGTGTGCTTCACAGAGCTGTTCGACTGCATCTGGGTCAGTGACCATCGCACCGCTCGAAGCGGTCACTGCTTGGAGTGTTGCCATCTTTGTTCGCCTCCACTCCCTCGCAGGGAGGGAATCAACGCCACCAGATGTCCGGTGCGGCCACTGTCCAGTTGGGGGCTGTAGAAGAGCCTGTCCAAAAAACAATTTTGAGTCGGGTTTCAGGACCTTAGAACCGATTATAGCGTTTATTATCCCGATTTACCGGCAAGATAAACATTTTTTGGACAGGCTCAGAAGAGCGGCAGGATCGAGCGAGAAGGCAACGCACGAACGGAGACGTACGCTGAGGCGCGTTAGTAGCGTCCGAGGGAGAAATCGAGGGGAAAGCCCGGCAGCCACAACAAGCGAACGCAGCGACCGATAGGGAGTGCTGTGAATGATGTGAGCAGCCCGGACCCTGTAAATGAGCGACAATGAACCGGGAGGGGCGCCTTCATATAAGGCGAAGCCATTCATGTGATTCAAAGGTCAATTGGAATCGGGGAAGAGTTGGAGGGACTTCTTCCTTGCCGACATACTTGATCGACTTAGGGATTGATGTTGAGTGTGTACAGCTGTCGACGGGCATCCGTAACTGAAAATCTGGACGAGATAGTATTCTTCTCATCGAGACGATTCAGAGCATATCTGACCGTTCGATCGGGCAAGAGCGTCTCTTCTGCAATCGTTTGTTGAGTCATCGCCTCATTTTGCTCGAGAACTTTCGCGACTAGTTTCGCACTCGGTGGTAACTCTTTGATATCATCCCACGTCCCACTGGGATGAGTGTCTTGGCGTACTGACTCTGAATCAGTCATCGCACTATAGGTTTTGACATACAGGATGATAATATTTCCCTTTTCGCAAATGACGTATAGTAATAGCGTTATTCGCGGATCAAGTCGATAATGTCCTGAGAACGACGGCTAAACGAAGAGAGAGCGAGAGAGGGGCCCTTGCCGATTATTGTTAGAACCTGATGTCGGCTAGGTGGCCGCTGAATGCACAGACTGGGCGTTCGTTGCAGCCGTTTTCCTGATGTGCCAAATGAGCTGTGAACGGAGTCGGACCGTAATTTCAGAATCATCGCATCAAAGCGCGAAACAAATAACCGTTCAATAGAGCTGTCACTCACGAACGGGCGTCACAGGGGATGACCGAGCCTCAGTCAGGCGGATCGAGCCCGTAGCACTGCTTCGCCACTGTCAGGAACTGGTTCGCGTCCACTCGCGGTGCGTACGTACGGTTCTCGCCGTCGATGGCGAGCTTCACCAGCAGATCGACCAACCGCCAGACGTTGTACAGGACGCACGCGAACGCGAAGTTGAAGAACCGATAGTCGCGCTCAGTCGAGGTGGTTCGCACCATGAAGTGTTTCTGCTTCTTGAAGCCATTCTCGATCCCCCAACGATGCCGATACCAGCGAATCAGCCGCTCGATCATGTGAACGAACGCTCTCGCGTCCATCTGCTGATCGTCGGCGTTACCGGGGGTCACGTAGGAGTGGTTCGTCTCAAAGACGACGGTACCGGCAGTGTCAACGTCGCCGTTCTCTGCGTTCTGCTTACGCTCTTCGACCTCCTCTTCGCGCTGGATGTCCGCGAGCAGCCGTGAGAACGACATTCCTTCGCTCGGTTCACCCTCTATATCGTCGAATTCCCACTCGCCACACATCTCTTGCCATACCTCCGAGAGACCGTTGTCTTCGTCCTCATCATCCGAGCGCGACTGCCTTGGGAGGTAGACCTGCTTGCGTGTCGGCGTGCCGTCGGCTTTCTCTTCAGTGACCTGAAACCGTTCGCCGTTGCGGTACATCCACTCGATGGTATCGGCTTCGTCGCTATTGGTGAAGATGCGCGTCGGATTCAGGTAGTGGACGTCGTATTCCTCGCAAGTGACCTTCACCGACTCGCTATCGAACTCGCGATCCATCATCACGAGGTCGATATCCACCATCTCGGTAGCTTGCGACAGGAGCTTCTCGACGATCTCGTCTTTCGACTGTCCGCGCACGCGCGGGATGGCATCGAGAACTAGTGGGACGTCCATACCGACGATTTTCAGCACTGCCCACTGGTAGTACTCGTTGCCGTCGCGGTGCCCGAGAATATCGTCTTCATGATCTTCCAAATCGCCGGTGAATGGGAACCCCTTGGTCACGTCGATGGCTGCCCAGAGCTTCCCGGTGAGTTCGCCGTGCTGGCGCGCACGGGCGATCAGCATCCGCGTGGTGTTGTGGAGCATCGAACGGATGTCATCGACCGAGTGCTTGCCGATCTGATAGCGGTGGGTCGATCCCGTTGGGATACGCTCGCGCGTGGTATCGAGCGAGAACGATGCCGGGCCGCTGCGCGCGTACATGTCTTCGCGCATCCCCATGTAGGCGTGCTGTTCCCAGAAGGCGTTCTCGTGGATCTGCCAGTTCGGCCCGCGATCAAGCACGAACGCGTCGGTCACGAACGGTTTGGCCTGCTGCCAGACCTCGTCGGTTTTCTCGGCGACGAGCTGGTGTTTAGGAAGATCATCGACTTCTGGTTCATCTGGCTCGTGGGTAGCAATCCGATTGGGAAGCGGAACCTCGCAGGCACGCGCGGCCATCACAATCGCATCAGCACACTTCTGTACAGCATCGCAGAGTTCCTCGCTGAAGCGTTCGTTCCACGCGCGCCAGAACGTCGATTGATTCGGGAGCGACTCGAAGCCGAGAGCCTGTCGGAGCGAGGGATACGCTCGTAGATGGTCGTGGAGGGCGGTTTCGTCCCAGCCGTTGATGTCTTTGAGCAGGCAGGCTCGAATCAATAACGCCATCGAATATGGCCCCAAATACGGTGCTAACGAATCGTGTGCCGTGAACGTGAGATGGGCAGTCGGGAGCCGACAGATCAGGGTCTCGATGTCGGTGTAGTCCGTGGCGTGCTCGCAGCGCGCCTGCGCGATGGTAGTGACGTCTGAAACGAATCCGACGAGATCATCGGTTTCTATTCGGTGTGACGAAACGTATTATGATTTTCCTCTCGGTCGATTAGAGAAATCCAGCGAGGACGAGTAGTGCTATCGAGATAACACTCGCTCCGAGGAACCACGGTCGTGCTTTCGTTGCTGCTGCGACCGCTGACTTCTCCGGTTGGTCGCTGGTCAACCGGCGGAAGCCGAAGAACAGCACGACTGCGAGGACGAGCCAGAGGCCGACCATCGCCAGTACGAGATTCCCTCGGCCGGTTGACTGGAGTGTTTCGGCAGTATAGAGTGTCCCTGCGAGATGCCCGCCACTGAACAACAACAGGAGGACTGAACCGACCGTGAGATACCAGAACCGTCGTGCGATGAGAGTCAGTCCATCCGTACTCAGTAACTCGCTGCGTGCTGCCGGGATAACAGCGCCTGCAACCACAAGTGTGCCACCCGTCCAAAGCGCTGCGAAGATCGTGTGGATGGTCATCGCTATATCGAGGACACTCGTCATCGGTGAACCCTCGTGCTCAGCGGTTTGCTCATCGTAATGGCGTTGCTCAGTCGGAGTGCTGCGCCGGCTTCGATCATACGTCTAGTGTCTCGTGGATCGACTCGGGCGATGGCTTCGTGCGTCATCAGTGTCGTATTCGAATCTGGAGGATAAACATCGATGGGGGCGTCCCAGATGTTGGGAGTGGCATCTGTAGACGGGCAGAAATCGCACGGAGGGCTTGGAATCGGGCTATTCCAGCTATCTGGGAATGACCGAGACTCCTATACCCTCTCCGCCGAAAGAATCGAGTACGACAAAACATGAGTGCCGTCGACTCTCGAAACAGAATCACAGTATACAGCACCTGAGATGAGCGAGCAACACAGTGGGTCGAATCGATTATCACTGATCCCGTCGAATACTGGCTCGACTGACTCATCTACCGAAATGGCCCGATGGTCGTCCGACGAAATCGACGAATCCGATGAATCCGCTCTCCCGCCAGTGTTGCAGTCGCTCGACGATAGTACCTGTCGAGAGATTCTTGCTCGGTTGAACGAGCCGAAGTCGGCAAGCGACCTGCGTGAGGACTGTGATCTCTCTAGCTCGACGGTGTATCGGAAACTCGAACTACTCCGCGAATCGGCACTCGTTCGAGAGTATACGGAGGTTCGACGCGACGGGCCAAACGTCACGCTCTACGAGCGGGATTTCACGGATATCTCAATTGGTATTGACGACACCGGCGAGTTCTCCATGACGGTGACCCGTCCGGAGACGGACCCGGAGGACCGACTGGCTACGTTCTGGTCGGCAATGAAGGAGGAGTCGTGATGGAGCTACTCGTCGCATTGCTCGTCGTCGTCAAGATTGCTGCTCTCGTCCTCGGGGGAGTCGTCTCGCTGATGGCGTACAGAGCCTACAACCGAACACGGATCGCTGGTCTCCAGTACTTTGCGGTGGGATTAGCGGTCATCACTCTCGGAACGTTTCTGGTCGGCGTGTTCCACCACATCGGCGGCGCTTCAGTCACCGCCGGAATGCTCCTCGAGAGCGTGATTATCTGTCTCGGGTTCGTCGTCATGATCGTTGGGCTTTACCGGACGTAGCATCCGATTCGTTCTCACTGAAGACCGCTATCTGGGTTGGCTTTTGAAACTACAGCCAGTTGTCCCACGTTTTGGGAACCTTCCATCGCTCCTTATCAGTCGCCATCGGAGAGAACGTATGAACTGGTCCGAAATCCCCATCAGTCGATCCGATTCCGCAACTACTCCAGTAACAGACGGTGTCGGTAACCGATGAAGCGGGAACTGACCTCTCGATACGCGGAGGTGCTCGCCTCACGGAGCAAACTGATAATCGCTCTGTTGCTCGTCATCAGTGCCGTCGTTGGTGCTGGCGCAGTCATTGGAACCACTAGCGAAGGGGAAATCGGCCAGGCCGGTATTGATTCCCCGGAGCAGGCGGCACTCGACCGCATCGAAGCGACGTACGAGACGGACGATGCAGTTGTTGCACAGGTCGTCGTCAGGGACGATGGCGGTGACGTTCTCACCCGCGAGTCACTACTCAAAAGCCTCCGTCTTCAGCAGGAGATCCGCGGAAACGAATCGATTAATGCGACGCTTCGTGACGGGACAGGGATGGTCGGCATCGAGAACGTGGTGGCGAACATTGCATACGCTCACGAACAGAGCGAACGCGCCAACACGTCGGGTGCAAACGCCAGCTCTCGTGCGACGGGCGGGAACAATACATCAGCGGCGCAGGGTCAGTCGTCAGCACCGACACTCGATCAGCAGATCGCCGCACTCGAATCCAGCTCGGACGAGCAAGTCGAGACGTATCTCAGCCGGATCCTCGACCCGGATGCGTCCGTTTCGGGTAGCGACCCAACCGAATTCCTCCCAACGAATTACGAACCGGGGACAACGCAAGCCGACGCGAGAACTACCCTCGTCTTCCAGCAGAACCCGAGAGGTTCAGCGACGACTACCCCAGCAGTGAACGATGCGCAGGTGGCCATCGACTCGCTGGTCGAGAACCGCTTCGCCGACGCGTTCGTGTTCGGACAAGGTATCATCGACGAGGAGTCCTCGCAGGCCATTGGCGATAGTTTCACCATCATCACGCCGGTCGCAATCGTCCTCTTACTCATGGTCCTCACGATTGCCTACCGCGACCTTGTTGACGTTCTCGTGAGCGTCTTCGGTGTCGGCGTCGTGATAGTCTGGCACGCTGGCATACAGGGTTGGCTCGGGATTCCGTCGAATTCGACCCTGATCGCCGTGCCGTTCTTGCTCATCGGTCTAAGTATCGATTACTCACTCCACGTCGTCATGCGCTACCGCGAGGCGCGAGAAGGAACACTCGACACCGACGACGAAACAGTGGATCGGCGCGATCCCACGACTGCGATGCGTGTCGGGATTGCTGGCGTCGTCCTTGCGTTAGCTACCGCCGCGTTCTCGACAGCGGTCGGCTTTCTCTCGAACTACGTCAGTCCGCTGGAATCGATTCAGGATTTCGCCATCTTGAGTGGTGTCGGTATCGTCGCCATCTTCGTCGTCTTCGCCGCGCTCGTGCCGGCTATCAAACTCGAACTCGAACGGTTTTTCGACCGCCGTGGCCGCGACCGGCACAACCCTGCCGTCGGCGTCGGTTCCGGAGGATTGAGCCGTCTTCTCTCGGGCACCGCTGCGCTCGCACGGCGAGCGCCTATCGCCGTCATCGTGATCGCACTGGTGCTCGCCTCCGCAGGCGCGTACGGTGCGACCGACATTGACACGGAGTTCAACCAGGCCGACTTCCTGCCACAGGATGCCCCAGCGTGGATGGAATCGCTGCCGGGACCGTTCGCCCCCGGCGACTACGACGTGAGCCAGAACCTCGACTATCTGAGCGACAACTTCCGCCAGCGCGGACAGGGGGCAGAAGGACAGATACTGATACGCGGGAACGTGACCGCGCCGGCGCTGCTCACCGCAATCGACGACGTGACCCAGAACACGAACAGCAGTGGGACTATCGTCGCCGGTTCCGATGGAAGAGCCGCGATCGAGAGTCCGGCATCCGTCCTCCGTAGTGTCGCTGCCCAAAACGAGACAGTCGCCGACGCGATCGAAGTGCGTGACACGGATGGTGATGGACTCCCGGATCGAGATACTGCGGCGGTCTATGACCTGTTGTTCGAGGCTGCTCCCGACCAAGCGTCATCGGTACTCTATCGTGCCGACAACGGGTCGTACCAATCCGCCAGACTGACAGTTGGTGTGCAGGGGAACGCCTCGGCCCAGTCGGTCACGGGCGACGTTCGGGGCGTCGCCTCGGCCATCGAAGGGGACGCGCCGGTACGGGCCATCGCAACGGGTGGACCGGTCATCACTGCGGTCGTCCAGAGCGGGCTATTCGAGACGCTTGTTGAGGGATTCGCCATCACGTTGGGGGTCATTCTCGCACTTCTCGTTGGACTGTACTGGTGGCGAAACCGCACGCCAGGATTGGGTGTCGTGACGCTCGTTCCCGTCGTCATCGCGCTTGTATGGTTGCTTGGGACGATGGCAGTGCTCGACATCCCATTCAACAGCGAAACCGTCGTCATCACGAGTCTGGCGATCGGTCTGGGCGTGGATTACAGCATCCACGTCAGCGAACGGTTTGTCGACGAACGCGCTCGTCACGACTCGCTCACAGACACACTGTCGACAGCACTCACGGGAACCGGCGGTGCGTTGCTTGGCAGTGCGGTGACGACCGCGTCCGGTTTCGGGGTGCTCGCGCTGGCGCTGTCGCCGCCGCTCCAGCGGTTCGGCATCGTGACCGGATTGAGCATCGTCTACGCGTTCGTCGCGTGTATGACGGTGCTCCCGTGTTTGCTCGTGATCCGGGAGCGCTTGCTTACGCGACTAGCATAAGCTCCTTCGAGTTTCATATCTGGAATTCTCCTTCTCCGAAACGTTGTCTTGGTACCTGAACTTGGACGAATGGAGTTCTCACGCACGATAGACAGAGAAACCCAACCTCTGCAATTTAAATTTCGCGGTGGTCTCTGCATGACGAATCGACCTATCCGACCTCAGGTTAGAACGAGATATCACGTTCGTCTTCCGATCGTTCAGACGTGTCTATAGTTTGCTGGCCCCGATCATCGTAGAATTTCCGTCCGATATACTCTTCGTTGAGATTGCCGATGATGGTCGTGTACAGCTCATCTGGCGAGTCGTACGTTTCGTCAGTGAGAGGGCGGAGAATAGTGGAAACCGTTTCAGAATCGCCTTGGTCTGGGGCTTCAACTTCAACCTCTCCGAGTTGCTCAATAACAGTTGCTCTGTCGGCCGGATACGTGAGTTGCTCGTCGAAATGCTCTGGAAGGTCTTCTATCTGCATGATTATTCACAGTGGTTCGAGCTGCATAATCCTTCGTGATGTTCTCTTGACCATGGATCCCCTAGAAGAGCAAATTGACCGAAGGGGTGAAACCGATACGTTCCCCCATCGTCGCCTGGGCCTGTTGCCACTACCGGACATCGATATGCCACTTGGTGAGATCCACTTGAGGATAAACAGTTAACGCAGCGGGACCAGTACGGCCGGCTATGAATCCTGGTGACTACGTGATCGATACCGATGATGAGTCTCCGGACCTCGCTGTTGTCGTTGAGAGGCCTGACGAGACGATCGCAGACCGACCAGTCACTACAGAGGATGGCGACACACGTACGGTTGCTGACGACAACCCTGAGTACGATTCTGAGATGCCAGCTGTGGTCGTCGCCTTCGTCACAGGACTCGACACAGGGTGGCCTGACTGGACCGACGCTGCTCCTGACGAACTCGCAGATGGGGTACGAGACCACGACGTGAAACGATACACGTTCCCCGAGACACGACTCACAACAGTTCCCACTGAGGACGCTGACGCGTTCCGTGAAGCACAGACCACTGTCGATATGGCTGCCCTCCAAACCCATCTCGAGGATGCAGACTGGACGATAGAACGAGAGGGACTCCTGTTGACCGTCGAAAAATTTGACGAGCAGTACCACATCCATCCCACCGGAGACGTCGACGGCGATGGACAGGTCCGCCAGCCGCTCACCAATATCGTCGAGAACTATACGACCTGACGGAGCTCCTATCGTATCTGGACAGTGTCCTCACCACGATAATACCGACACCCTCGACTTGATGCAGTTCCGGACATTCCAGCACGCGGCGACTCCGTGGATGTCTCGATGGAGTTCTCGACTGTGATTCCGCGACAGACACGTTCGGTCTGAATGGTGGCGCGCGATGAAATCACGCGATAGAGTCTGTCTAATAAAATTTTTCTTGCCGGTAAATGGGGTTAATTAATGCTATAGGCAATTCTAAGGCTGTAAAATCAAGCTCAAACTTGTTTTTTGGACAGGCTCGAGAACAAGCGCCCTATTCTTTCTGAGAGCGACGATACTGATCCTCGAGTTCAGATATGGTTGATTTAGAACGGGCTTGATGTCCTCCTAAGTCAATTGAACGTAGAAACGGTAGACTTAGAACGGTGCAGAGTGATTCTAACTCAAGATGGACGCTGAGGAGTTTGCTGATGGGCCTGGGTCAATCGATCCATACGAGGGGCTCTCATGTTATCGCCCGGAGAGTCTGCCTCCGGAGGTCGAGTACACCGACAATGTAGTACGCGTCTATGGCGATGCCCAGTACGCGCTGGGGCGGTTAGCGACGCTGCACCGGAACGTAGACAACGAAAACCTGCTCATTGCCCCGTTCGTGGTTCGCGAGGCCGCGATGAGCTCACAGATCGAAGGCACGAACGTTACCGTCTCGGATATCATCCTCCACGACATCGAGACGTCCCCACAACGCTCTGCTGCGGACTCGCGAGACGTCCGTGAAGCGTACAACTACGTCGACGCGATTCGCCAGGGGTTCGACCGATTCACCGCAGGTGAGAAGTTCTCCGTCGAGTTAATTTGTGATCTCCACGAAACCGTACTCAGCGACGTCCGTGGCGTCGAGGAACGACCCGGGGAACTACGCGACGTCCCGGTCTATATTGGTTCCCCAGACGGATCAGCTGCAACAGCCCGATTTGTGCCGTCGAATCCCGAAACGATCGATCTTCTCTTAGAACAGCTCGTGTCGTATATGAACAGCGGGTCGTATCCGCCGTTGATCGACGTCGCGATCACACACTATCAGTTCGAGACGATCCACCCGTTTCGAGATGGGAACGGTCGGCTCGGTCGCCTGATGATGATGCTCCAGTTGTATGATGCTGACCTCCTCTCGGAGCCGTACCTCTATTTGAGCGCGTACTTCAACCGGCATCGACAACAGTATCTTGACTATTTGCTCGCAGTGAGCCGTGACGGGGACTGGGAACAGTGGATCGTGTTCGTCCT
>NZ_QPND01000018.1:0-70231 GCF_003344565.1 Saliphagus sp. LR7
CGACTCCACGACCGTCTCGCTCACCCACACCCTCGAGGACGACCTCGAACCCGCCACCTACGGCTACTCTATCTCGACGCTCCAGGAAATGGCCAGCGCCGAAATTACCGTCGAAGCCGTCGAGAGCATCGATCCGGCCCGGACGGACGGCTCGGGCTTCGCCGGGATCTCGAGCTGGTTCCGGAGGTAGCCCCGCTCTCGAGGCCCGTATTTCTCGTCTCGGCGCCGACTTCGTGGCGTTCCTGAGGGGGGCCAACCGCCGAGTGGACCCTCGTTCGTTGCGTTCGGACCCGGATCGACGCTCCCCAAACGGATATGACGCCGGCACCCCGATAGTCCGTGATGGCATCGCCCCCGGAGCGCGCTCGCCAGCCGGCCGACGCCGGTCGGTGGCGGGTCGTCAATCGTCTCCTGCAGGCCGGAATCGTCGCCGGGCTCGCGGCGGGGATCCGCCGGCGCGACCCGAGCGTGGTCGTCAACGCCCTCCTCTCGCTTGCCTTTGCCTCGCTTCCCGCCCACGTCGAACGCTGGACCGATGTCAGCTTTCGGCCGTGGCAACGGGGCTGGCTCTCGCTTGCGGGGCTGGTCCACACGCTCGGGATGCTCGGCCCGTACGACCACGTGTGGTGGTGGGACGACGTCGCACACACGCTCTCGGGCGGCGTCGTCGCCGGCGCCGCGGACGTCCTCTATCGCTCCGACGCCGACGGCAGGTACACGGATTGCACCCGGCCCGCGTTCATCGCGGGCGTGACCCTGGGGTTCGGCGTCGTCTGGGAGGGTCTCGAGTACCTCGTCCACGCACTGGGCGACCGGATCGGGGTCGAACCCATGCTCGTCACCTACGGGTGGCGCGACACGCTCGGGGATCTGGTCTTCGACCTCCTCGGGGCGGCGCTGGTCGTCCGGTTCGGCCGGGTGGCATTGTCGAACCTCGTCGGCGACGGCGACCGGTGATCGTCGCTATCGACTCGCTCGAGCGAGAGGTCGTCTTCCCCGGAAAGCCCTGACGGCGCACTGAGGGAGTCATACGAACCCACGTTCTCCGCTTCCTCGATTTGCTCACTCTACGTGCGAACGTACCTCCGATTAATCTACCAGTTGCAATAGATGTTCTGGCTGGCGTGCAAGATACACGGCGCAAATGTTGCACGAGTCTGAGAGACGATCTGAACCAGGTGGTGACGTACAGCGTCGCATATGACTGTCCCGTTGCCCTAGTCTATCCTGATCAAGACGGTGACTGTTCGGAGACCTACGATCTTCGGACCGGGCATACGCTGCATGCAAGTCAACTACCCCGCCCTGAACGCCTTTGGCGTTCTGCGGACGGGGCTTGCGTGGCTTCGGTCGGGAGTTGTGGTCCCGGACCGACTTGTGTGCCGGTGCGGTCGGTCGGCAGAGGCAATGTAATTGGACGTGACCTCGGCGACGTCGCGGCAAGTCGAGCGTGCTCGGAGCGGTCGCGTCGTCGGTCCGTCCTTCGGGGCCGGTTGACGGCGGCCCGTCCGGAGCGAGGAACCAACCCTTTCCCACACCGACGTGTTGGTTCGGCACCCATTGCTGGGCTGTCTGAAGCCCGCTTCGGACGACAGAGGACGACGAACCGGGCGATACTAACTGTTTCGCCCAGCTTCGCAACGCGATTCCTCCCCTCCCTACTCGCGGCTTCGCCGCTCGGTGAGGAAGGGGACTCCTCGCTACTGCCTGTTGAATTGGCTAATAGCCGGTTCAACTCAAGGTGTCAAAATCAACCGAAAGGGCTGTCCTAAATTGATTGCGAAGGAGTTCTTCAGCCCGATCAGAATCTGCTTTGGTACTGATTACTCGAGTGGACCGGTTTTCGATGCTGAACGACTCTTGGATTGGGGTGCCACCGACACAGAGTAAGCTTGCATACCCGTCCTGGGGCAGGAAGTCTGCGACATAACCCAAGAATCGGTAAAGTCCTGAGGTATCGATATGATCTGCGAGCTGGAATTTTGCATCAGCGAGCCAAACTGGTGTATCTCCTTCACTGATGAGGAAATCAGGCCTTCCGACGTGACGACCAGGTTTTCGAAACCTTTTGCCTACGTACTGACTGATTTCGGTGTTATTGATTCGACGGACGGAACGGTCGTAGTAGAGCGTGATCTCGGATGATTCGAACGTATACTTTTTTGCAATTGGCCGACGTGTGTCACTGTTACCCGCGTTGTCGACATTGTAGGGGCCAAATCCCTCAGTCAGAATCGATAGAAGCCGTTCGAGACACCAGAGTTCGTAGACCGTCTCAACAGGTTTGATTGCGGTATCGAAACGCGATCGCCAATCAAGCGTGGTAGCGAGTTCACGTTGGAACCCGACCCAAAGCTTCGCCAGTTGCCGAACAGGGCTGTACTGGCTCGCCATCATCGCGTCGAGTTCGGATGAACTCGGTCGGTTTTCCCCGCCTGACGTCTCGAGCACCTCGTTAGGAAGTCGATCTCGACGGATATGCCGATGATATCGGATCTGCCGGTCGAACTGTGAATCGCTCAAACCCAGATCTATTTTGAGGACGGTCAATCTGGAGCCGAGTGCCTTATGGAGTAAAGCCAGTAACCGCGTCACAGGCGTTACAACCGAGAGTCTTGCCTCTCGTGAAACCACTTGGCCCGTTCCGCGCGCTTGTTCTTTGACGGTGCGTTCGAAATCGGGGGTACCAGTAAGCGCATAGCCGACGTTTGTTTCGTCTGTCAATTTGACCGGAAGTCGCTGCTCGAAGATCCGCTCTGTGATCTGAATCAGCTGGCGACTATAGGTGAGCAAAATCGTGCGAGCATCCTGGACGGCCTGGGGCATGAGCGAAAGATATGCACTGGCTGTTCGGAATCCGTATGTCTCAACTACGCGTCTCGCCCCAGCCAGAAACTCGTTATACGTGTCCGAGTCGATAACTTCTCCCTTGGCACTGTCCTTCGCAGCAGGAAGCACCCGCACGTTTCCATTGAGTTCGCCAGCCCAGCCACCGGGCAAGAAGGTCGACCGATTCCGGATCGTGGGTCGACTTGAGCGACTGCCAAAGACCTGATCGACAACCTCACCAATCGCTTCGACATCTGAAACGAGAGCGTCCCAGTCTGCGTCGTTAGATGAGGTATCGATGTCTGATCGCTCGTGGGCTTCGTACGCTGCAAGTTCAACGGTCATATGATCAGACGATCCCCACCCCAGTGTCGCGCTGATCGAGAATCGCCTTGCTGCGACTCAGGCCGAGCGATTCGAGAAGTTCGATGAACCCCTGTAGCGCGTCTGCCTTGGAGTCAGTATCATCATCGACACTGGACCGTCCGATCGCTTCTTCCTCTCGTAGTTCGACGAAAAACGAATCGAGCTGCGGGAGAATAAACGCGATTACGGCTTCGTCCAACCAGTACCTCGAAGCTCGGTCGATACCACTCAGTTCGACTGCCGTGAGGAATTTCGCAATATCGATGAACTGCGAGTGGCCAATCGTGACCATGCTGTGCTCGTTCAGGTAGGCCGCCAGCGCAAACGCGATCTCGAGGACGTCCTGACCTGACGTGTAATTGTACGTCGCTGGGTCCATAACAGTCTGGAACGCATCTTCGACCCCGGCTGGGACTGCAAACGCGGGATCAATGGCCGCAGCATCACGCTGGTGTACCGTTGGGCGGGGGGTGTCCACGAGGACGTCAACAAAGGATAGATCGTCTATGACGGCGTCTTCGACCATATCATCGCGTATCTTTCCGGCGTTTGCGAGTTGATACTCGTCTATCGCAGGGTCACGAGTTGCTGCATCGGTCTCCGGAAGACTCGAATCGACTAGCGACGGAACCGGCACAAACCCAAATCGACGTCTGAATGCGTCACCAAGCGAGAAGAGTTTCGCTTGGTCCTCTGTATTCATAGTTCCAAAGAGCCGGTACGAGAGCGGGATCCAGACCTCTTCATCAGCATATCGAAGTGGCTGATCTGCTCGATAATCGATGTCCAGAAGGGTGAAGATGTCTCCGAAGGCCTGGTCAAGATTCGCTCGGTTGAGTTCGTCGAAAATCAGCCAGTGATGGGTGTTCGAATCCTCGAGCCGATCGCGACATGCTTCGACCGTTTCACTGATGATTCCTGCATTCGGTATCCAGTCGACCGTCAGATTCGTATCGGTTTCATCGGGACCTTCGTCACGCTTTCCGGGTGCATACCCGCCGACGATGTCATAATTGGTCAACTCCGAGTGGGCAGTGGCAAGATCGTACCCGACACCGAACCCGAGCTTCGAGAGTCTTTTCGCAACTCGCGTCTTTCCGGTCCCGGGCGGCCCGTAGAACACGGGATTCTTGCCACTGATTAGATGTGCAACAGCGACCTGGTAGATTTCATTTGAGCGTGTCATAGAAAGCCTCCCAAGGGAGGCCGCAGGGCTTGGAAACTGTGTCCAGCAGTACCAACGCCCTGCAAGACGCAGCATCGGTAGACGACTTCTTGAATGCGGCGGCTACCGAAACAGTGCCGCTGTTCGAACACCTTGAGTTCGAGTTTCTACTGGAGTACGACGTGTTCGCCCCCGCTCGCCGGGGGCGAACACGAGTTCATCAACCGCCAGATCTCTTTCGCGGCTTTCTACACTGCTA
Organism: Saliphagus sp. LR7; assembly: GCF_003344565.1. Classification (NCBI taxonomy): domain Archaea; kingdom Methanobacteriati; phylum Methanobacteriota; class Halobacteria; order Halobacteriales; family Natrialbaceae; genus Saliphagus; species Saliphagus sp. LR7. Next base: position 4,620 of record NZ_QPND01000018.1, read on the forward strand.
CTACAAGAATATCTACGGTACACGCCTAGTTACACGCGAACTCCAGCACAGCCTCGTCTGGTACTACTGCGGACTCGACAAACCGCCATCCAGAGACACCATTGACCGCTTTCTCACCGACCTCGAACACGTTGTTGACAATGTCTTCGACAGGCTCGTCGAGCAGGCCGCCGCCCGCGGCCTGCTCGACTCCACGTACTCGATCGATTCGACCCATGTCGAAGCGATCCAATACAACGACGCTGCCTCGTGGAATTACGATCCAACAGCCGAAGAGCACTACTACGGCTTCGGCTGTACGCTTGTCTCAACTGGCGAAAAGATCCCGATAGCAGCGGAATTCACACAAACCAAACAAGCGGATCAAGAGACGGCGATGCGCGTCACGCGTGACGCGCTCGCCGTCGACACACCGATCTGGATGCTTGGAGACAGCGCGTACGATATCCTTGATTGGCACGACCACCTGCTGGCCGCAGGGGTCGTGCCAATTGCTCCGTACAACCCGCGAAACACCGACGATCCACTCGATATCGAGTACAGGGTCGAAAACCGCATCGCCGAACACAGTGAGGACGTTCAGCTGAACCACTCGATCTTGGACGAGACGTACAACCACCGGACAGGCGTCGAACGAACCAACGATGCAGTCAAGGGCTGCGGCCTCGGGCACGTTCGCGCCCGAGGCCGCGTCCACGCACGAACAGAAGTGTACGTTGCGCTCTGCCTCCGACTAGTCGTTGCAATCACCAACTACGAGCGAGGAAACGATCCGGGCTGCGAGAAGCTATGAGATGCATTCTATGACACGCTCTTCATTTTGAAGCGGCTCGTCATCTACGAACTGCTTGAGTCGTTCGACGTATCCAGGGGAAATCGATAGCGCTCGAGCCATCTGATATGCCCGTTTGGCTTCACTGGTATCGTTGGAAAGCGAAGCGACAGTCGCTGTCGATGGATTAACGCCATTGGTCGCAGTTATCCCCAGATCGGGATGGTTGACGTTGACAGGGGTGGGGAATTCCCTGTAGTCGACGAGAGCACCGAAGATGAGGCGACTCCCACTTCTGCTGACCTCGAATTCTTCGTCAACTTTTTTGCCGAACACACAGCCCAACTTCGCGCTAGCGACGATTTGATCGCCATCGCGAACGAGAACGTACCCGCAGACGTCAGCTTCCATGAGTACTTCCGCTTGCTCGGGCGTTGGATCGGGAAGCAACTCCGGAGTATCATTTTTCGCTACGTAGAGGAATTTAAGTCGCGAATCGGCTTCGACATCAAGTGGATCTGCTTGATATCCATCGAACTCGTGAACAATCGGTGGTGCATCCCGTTCACAAATAAGATCGGTGTCGACGATGAGGTGTGCTGGATCTGGAAGCTCGCTCTGCTCGACGTAATCCGAGGCCTCAACTTCGCGTACGAAAGCTTCCCCACCTCCGAAGTACTCCAAGTACGCCGGCTCGATCTCTAGCAAGCTATCGGACGTATTGTCGTCCGTATACCAGTAGCCACCATCTGTGTTCTTTCGATAGTACGCGAATTCAGGATCGCACTTCTGGATGATGTCGTTAAACGCTTGGATCCCCTTGGTGTTAGTCGGGTTCTCGTACGATATGACGTCGCTGGTAGAGAACCAAAGACTCGTGAACCCATCACTTCGCCAGAGCAACCTCGAAATTTCCTTGTGGACCTCAGTGACTGAGGGTTCCTCTGGTTTGGGCAACGCGAGGTCGATCTGGTTGCGGTATTGGATGTTACTCTTGCTTCGTGTTTGACCTGGGTCCACGTAGAGTACCCAATTTCCGGGATCCATCGCTCGAACAACGTCGTGTTCTGAACTAGCCCCCCATGCCCTGACGTTTCCCTCTTCGAGGAGTGTGTGAAGACGCTCGAGCTGTGGACTCGAGACACCAGCCTCCTCGATTATTGTCTGAATCTCGGCTCTTGTTTCGACGGAGATCGGTGTCGTAAACGTTGCTCCGAGATTCTTCCGATAGGGCGCGTCGAACCCACGCTGAACGAACACACTCGTAGAATCAGCCGACTCAGCGTCCATGTTGTTCTGATTCTGTTCTGGGGCAATCTCCGTCAAATCTCGGTCAGTCGCCATTCAATAACACCTCAACGATTGTGCAATAGTCCATTTCATTTCCTCACCGCTAGTTCGGAGATGTATGGCGTCGTTGGTGGATACAAGTACTTGGTATCGTTAGTTCGCTCGAGTCCGTCCAGCGACAATGAAATCGTAATGCATCCCACCCAGACATGGAGTTGCCCAGAAACCATTTTCCGGCCATTCGACACCTATGAGACACTGACTAGTCATAAATATATTCATTCATGAGCCAGTATATCAACGGTCTTAATCCGACATCGCGGGTATCACCACTGTGAATCCAAACATCATTTTCAAGTCTGGAACGGTGACGCCGAAGGGCGGATTTACCGCCTACCCTGATGGGTTCGAGGCCGAGTTCATGGACAAGCCCCACCCTCCACGAGCGAACCCGTCAGGGTGAGCGAAGTAGGGTGGGGTAGTTGACCGGACCGGTCATCCGCCGTCAGAACTCGCCGAGCGACGTCTGGTTTTCCTTCAGCGATCGGGCCTCGATCCCCAGCTCCGTCTCGACGTGCGTCGCGAACGCGTCTGCGAAGCCGTGGGTGGTGTATACCTGCCGTGGATTCAGCGTCTCGACGGTCGCGACGAGTTCCGAGAAATCGGCGTGATCCGAGAGCACGAACGTCTCGTCGTACCCGCCTCGATACAGAAACGACTCCTCGATCGCCCACCCGGAGAAGCCCGCGGTCACGGCCCCGGTGTCCTCGACGATCCGATCGACGAACGAGAGCTTGTTCGTCTGGGCGGGAAGGACGAGCGCGTCCTCGGGATTCAGGGCCGTCTCGCGGCGGTAGCGACGGGCGCCGAAGTCGGTCCCCCACGCCTCCGCGATCACCCCGTTCAGTCGCTCGATCGCCTCCGTGACGAACAGCCGCTCGCGCTCCGAGCGGGCGACGAGGCGTTCGATCTCCTGGGCGCGCCCGAGCGTGTAGCCGAAGAGTACGACGGGGCCGTCGTGGTCGTCGAGCCAGCCGACGATCTGCCTTTCGAGTTCGCGCTGGGCGTCGAAGACGTAGTCGGGCGTCCCGTAGGTCGTCTCCGTAACGAGGACGTCCACGTCGTAGTCGGCCGCGACGGCCTCGGCGTCGAACCCCGCCAGCCCGAACCGCTCCCGGGGCGAGAAATCCCCGGTGTAGAGGTAGGTCGTCCCCTCGTCCTCGATTATCGTCGCCGAGGAGCCGGGGACGTGGCCCGCGGACACCTGCTCGATCGCCGGGTGGCTCCCCCGGCCGAGTTTCCCCTCGTCCCGTCGGCGGGCGGCCGCGAGCCGCGCGGTGAGTTCCGAGCAGATCACCTCACTCGGAGCCTGCGAGTAGAGGTGATCGCCGTGGGCGTGGCTCAGGACGGCGACGTCGCCCGCGGGCTCGGTCGCGTCGGCGACGACCGTCTTCCCATCCGAGAGCTCGATTCGGATCCCGTCCCGCAGGCTGACCGCGCCGTCCCGGACCATCTACGCTCCCTCCGTCCGATGCTGGTCGTCGTAGAGTTCCCGGACGCGCTCGAAGCCGTCGGCGTCCTCGGGCCCGAGGTCCTCACGAAACCCCGAAAAGCGGGGAAATCTGAGCGCGTAGCCTGAATCGTACGTTTCGGAGGCCTGGATCTCCTCGTACTCGACCTCGATGACGACCTCCGGGCGGACGGTCACGGCTCGGCCCTCTGCGGACTCGACTAGGGGTTCGAGCTTGGCGGTGATCTCGCGGAGTTCGTCGTCGGTCAGCCCCGAGAACAGCCGCCCGACCTCGCGGAGTTCCCCGCGCTCGTCGTCGAAACACGCGAGCCGAAGCCGGCCGAGCCAGTCGCTCTTTCTCCCCTCGCTCCACTTCGCGCCGACGACGACGAGATCGAGGCGCTCCATCGTCGGCTTGACCTTCCGCATGTATCCCACTCGTGATCCGGGCCGGTAGGGCGCCTCGGGGTTCTTGACGACGACTCCCTCCTGGCCCGCCGCGAGCGCGTCCTCGTAGAACGTCTTCGCCGCCTCGAGAGAGTCGGGTCGGACGTTCTCGGCCCGCCGGACGGTTCCCTCCGGCTCGAGCACCTCGGTGAGGCGGTCGAGACGCTCGACGAGGGGTGATTCCAGAAGCGAGCCGTCGTCGTAGAGGAGGTCGAAGGCGTGGACCGTCACCGGATACCGCTCGGCGAGTTCCGCGATCTCCTCCTTTCGCTTGATGCGCTTCGAGAACTCCTGGAAGGGGATCGGCGTTCCGTTATCGTAGCCGACGACCTCCGCTTCGATGATCGCGCGGTCGGTGCCGACTTCCTTCTCGACGGCAGCGACGACGTCGGGAAACTGGGCGGTGACGTCCTCCAGACGGCGGGTGAACAGCCGGATCTCCCCCTCTCGGACGTGGATCTTCGTTCGCATTCCGTCGTACTTGTACTCGACCACGGGGCGTTCGGTACCGCCGAGGGCGTCCTCGAGGCCGTCGGCCTTCCTCGCGAGCATCGCCTTGATCGGGCGAAACAGCTCGATCTCGAGTTCGCCGAGTCCCTCCCGGCCCGCCTCGCGGGCCGTCTCGCTCACCGTCCGGAAGTCGTTCGTGACCTCGTAGGCGCGTTCGACCGCCCTGGCCGCGTCCTCTTCGCCCTCGAGAAAGGCCGCTGCGAGCGCGTCCCGGATCGTTCCTTCGCCCACCCCGAGACGCATCGCGCCGACGGTGGTCCGGACGATATAGCGGGCCTCGTCGGGGTCACTGTCGCCGAGCAGCCCCGCGATCTCGCCGACGCGGCGGTCCTGGCTCCCCGCGCCCTCGTGGTCGGCCAGCCCGCGGAGGGTTTCGTAGACCTCGCGAACGTCGAGGCTGTCGGAGACGAGCGTGGCTTGGACCCGGTTCTCGACAGCCAGCGCAGCCGCATCGCCGAGATCGCCCTCCTCGCGCCACCACTCCTCGATGCGCTCGTCGGGGAGACCGCTGGCCGTCGCGATCGCCTCGACGGTCAGCGACGAGGAGACGCCGAGTTCGTCGGGCTCCCAGGCGGCGAACAGCCGTCCTCGAGCGAGCAGGGAAAGCTCCGGGAGCAGGTCGCCCGCGTCGGCGAACGTCTCCGCCAGGATCTCGGTCTTCTCGAGGGTGGAGGCGGTCGCCTCGAGACGGTCGTACACCGCCGTCAACTCCCCGTATTGCACTGTCGTATAGAGGGCGGGGCGGACCAAAAGGCCGCGGGTTGCATCCACGCCATCGACGCCGCAGGGTGGTTTCGTGGCCGTGAACGGCCCGAGGACCTGTCGAACGCGGCGCTCGGGCCAAGGACTTTACCGGGTCTCCCCGTTCTCGGCCCATGGCCCTCGACGCCGACCTCGAAGTCGAGTCCGGCGATCCGGTCGCGCTTACCCTCACCGTCACGAACACCGGCGACGAGCCCCGCGAAGTGACCTTCCGGAGCGGGCTCGAGGCCGATTTCTCGATTTCCCGCGACGGGGAGGAGTGCTGGCGCTGGAGCGACGGCCGGCTGTTCACCCAGGCCCTCCGGACCGAGACGTTCGTGCCGGGGGAATCAAGCACGTACACGGAGAGCTGGGCCCCGTCGGAGCCGGGGACGTATACCGTGGTCGCGGCCCTGAACACGATGGAGGCAGACGTCGAGGAGCGCGCGGAGTTCGTCGTGTGAACTACCCTATCGCTCGCCTGACGGCTCGCGCTTGCAGGGAGGGCTTCCTGTTTCAACGACGCGCTTTGCAGATACTGACGTATCTAAGGCCGGCGGGCGACGGCCCTCGTGTGGACGCGTCCGTAGATCGTTCCGAGCAGCAGTCCGTACACCAGGTGGGCGACACCGGCCGAGAAGGCGACGAGGAGCCCGCCGACGAAACCGGGGACCGGGAGCAACGGCTCCGGCAGGTCGGTGGTCCCCATCAGGTTCACCGTGATCGGGAGCATGATCCCGCCCGTTACCAGTCCGATCGCGACCGCGTAGAGGACGCCGGTGATTGCCCACTCGCCGACGTTCGAGATCCGGTCGTGGATCCGCCAGCGCGAAACGAGCGCGGCGAACACCAGCCCGAGCAGGACGCTGTTGATCAGATGGCCGAGCCAGCCGCCAAGCACCGTCGGCCACCCGTAGAGGGTCCCGATCAGGGGCATCATGTTCGCGCCCAGATGGAGGACGATCCCCATACCGATCCCGCCGACGAGCCCGCCCGCCGCTCCCGCGCCCCACGTGGCCGACATCGACCCGTACACGCCCTCGCGGAGAGTGTCGGTTGCCATACGAACCACTATGGTACGTGGTACCAAATAGCTATCACGCCGTTCCTGCTCCGGTCGAGGTCCGGGTCGGGACCCGGTTCAGCTCGAGGGCTCCTCGTCGGGATCGGGGCGTTGGTACCAGATGAGCACGACACCGATTAGCATGCACGCGGTCCCGAGGGCGAAGTTGCGGTTGAGAACGTAGGAAGCGACGGGGTTTCCGCTCACGACGGCGACCGTCGCGGTGGTCACGACGATCCCACCGATGAGGGCCGCGAGAGCCCGACTGAGAGTCCAGTCCATTGCCCGTGCGCTTCCAACTACGTCGGCGTATTAAACGTTCCCGAACGCCAACGGGTCGCCGCGGCGTGGCGCCGATGGACAGATACTTTCCCGCCGTCGCCAACGGAGGGGTATGTGGCCGCTCGGACACGCCGCGGTCGGCTATCTGCTCTACTCGCTGTCGGCGCGCGCCCGGTTCGGCGGGCGTCCGGCGACGCTCCCGACGGTCGCCCTGCTCGTCGGAACCCAGGCTCCCGACCTCGTGGACAAGCCCCTGGCGTGGTACGCCGGGGTCCTCCCGACGGGCCGGAGCCTCGGACACTCGCTGCTCGTCGTCGTTCCGATCTGTCTCGCGGTCTACTGGCTGGCCAGGCGGCGGGGACGGGCGGAACTGGGGGTCGCCTTCGGGATCGGTGCGGTCTCGCACCCTCTCGTCGACTCCGTCCCGGCACTCTGGTCGGGGACGGAAGTGAACTACCTGCTGTACCCCGTCGTCCCCGTCACCGAGTACGAGGAGGGCGCGCCGACGCTCGCCGACCTGCTTGCGGGCTCGCTCGGCGAGCCGTGGTTCCTCCTCGAGTTCGCTCTCGCGGGGGCCGCCCTCCTCGCGTGGCATCGGGACGGACGCCCCGGGCTGGGGACGGTCGAGCGGGTCCTCCGGCGAGCCACTCGCTCGACGTAGGCGACCGTCATCTCCTCGTCCGTCGCCGTCCCCTCGTCGGCCGCCTCCCGACGGGGGCGACCGGTTCGACGAGCAAAAGAGGGAAGTAGTAGGGTGTCATACGTTCACACGGGGAAGGATGTACCAGCAGTGTCCGTTCTGTGACCGCGTGTTCGAGATCGGGGAGACCGACTACCGGCCGATGAAGGCCCACATCCGTGCCAGACACGCCGATTCGGATGAGGGGGGCGCCGGAGCGCCGACGGTGAAGAGCGCCTCTCGTGGGAGCGCCGCGGACTAAGGCGGCCGAACCGCGACCGGCCCGCCGGCGGGGAGGTAGCCGACGCCGCCGATCGGCCCCGGAGCCGCGGGACCCGCCACAACCGGGCGTCTCCACCGGGAAGGATACCGTTTTGACGGTGCCGGCAGTCGTCTCGGGGACGGATGTCAGCCGACGCCCCGGCCGACGGCTCGCTCGACGGGATCAGGGCCACGGAGACGAACGCGATCGCCGGGATGTTCCGTACGTACGGCCGCGACAACCTCCTCCTCTTCGGCGTCGGCGGGGTCGCGAGCGTGCTCTCGCGGGCGATGGAGCTCGTTCCGGCGTACGTTCTGGCGGTCGCGATCGACTCGCTGTTCTTCGACGAGCGTGCGTTCTCCCTCTGGGGGATCCCCGACGGCCTGGTGCCGGCCGATCCCGGCGAGCAGTTGCTCCTCGTCCTCTCCCTGCTCGCGGCCTCCTACGTCCTCGAGGCCGGGCTGGGCTGGGTCAACGACTGGTGTTGGAATGCCTTCGCCCAGCGGTTCCAACACGAGGTCCGGGTCGACACCTACGACGCGATGCAACGCCGTGGGATGGGGTTTTTCGACGACAAACAGACCGGCGAGGTGATGAGCGTGTTGAACAACGACGTCAACCAGCTCGAGGGCTTTCTCACCGATAGCTTCAACCAGGGGATCCGGATCGTCGTCCGCGTCGGCGGGATGGGCGCGGTGATGCTCGCGATCAACTGGCGGCTGGGGATCATCCCGACGCTCGTGATCCCGGTGCTTGCGTACGTGAGCTACCGGTTCGTGGCGCTGATCCACCCCAAGTACCAGGACGTCCGCTCGGCGGTCGGCCGGCTGAACTCCCGCCTGGAGAACAACGTCGGCGGGCTCACGGTCGTCAAGGCCTACAACCGCGAGGAGTTCGAGACCGACCGGGTCGCGGATGCCTCCCGGGAGTATCTCGATTCGAACTGGGACGCGATCACGACCCGGATCAAGTTCTTCCCGACGATCCGGCTCATCACGGCTGCGGGCTACGTCGCGACCTTCCTGGTCGGCGGCTGGTGGGTGATGTTCGGCTCGCCCCACCCCTTCTTCGCCGGCTCGCTCACCGCCGGCACCCTGGTCATGTTTCTCTCCTACACCCGGCGGTTCATCTATCCGATGCGAAACTTCGGCCAGATCCTCAACGACTACCAGTACGCCGAGGCCGCCGGCGAGCGCATCGTCGGGCTGCTCGACTCCGAGCCCGCGATCCGTGCCGACGAGGGATCGACCGTCCTCGAACCCGTCGAGGGCGACGTCGAGTACCGGAACGTCTCCTTTGCCTACGAGGCCGACCGCGCCGGCGACGACGACGGGCCGGTCGTCCGGGACGTCTCCTTCGAGGTCGGGGCCGGCGACTACGTCGGGCTCGTGGGGCCGACGGGCGCGGGGAAGTCGACGCTGATGAAGCTCCTGATGCGGCTGTACGACGTCGACGGCGGCTCGGTCCGCATCGACGGCCACGACGTCCGGGAGATCGACCCCCGGAGCCTCAGGCGCTCGATTGGCTACGTGAGCCAGGACCCCTACCTCTTCTACGGCACCGTCCGGGAGAACATCGCCTACGGCCTGGAGAACGTCGACGATCGGGAGGTCCGGGAGGCCGCCCGGGTCGCCGGTGCCCACGAGTTCGTCCGGCGCCTCCCCGAGGGCTACGAGACGATGGTCGGCGAGCGCGGCGTGAAGCTGTCGGGCGGCCAGCGCCAGCGAATATCGATCGCCCGCGCGATCCTCGAGGACCCCGAGATCCTGATTCTCGACGAGGCGACGAGCCACGTCGACAACGAGACCGAGGCCGTGATCCAGAACAGCCTAGAGGAGCTGATCGCCGAGCGGACGACGTTCGCGATCGCTCACCGACTCTCGACGGTCCGGGACGCCGACCGGATCCTCGTGCTGGACGACGGCGAACTCGTCGAGTCGGGCACCCACGAGGACTTACTCGAGCGCGACGGGCTCTATGCGACGCTGTGGAGCGTCCAGGTCGGCGACGTCGACGATCTTCCCCGGGAGTTTCTCGAACGAAGCGGTGCGCTCCCCGAGGAGGGCCGATAGCCGGAGTGGCGTGGGTCTCGCTCGACACCGACTCGAGTCGGCCGGAACGTGTTGTCGACCCGAACGTATTCACCATCCAAACAGTTATAGTGATATGGATAGGTTATCGACACGTCGGCCCTCCAGACGGCCGGCACGTGACGCCACTCACGTCACCCTTATCTCTCGCTTTCGTCGCCATCCTCGAAAGCGACGCCCGACGATCGATCCGGGCGCGTCGGTCGGCCACTGGCGGTCTCCGCCCCGCGGTCCTTTAAGTACCTCTCGCGACAAGGTGGAGATACGAGGGACGTTCTCCGGGGAGCCATACTTTCAACTACGAGCAGCGGGTACGGGGTCGTGATGAGCGACGAGGAGACCGACCTGGCCCGGCCGACTCCGGGCGAGGCACACGCGCCCCGCAGGGAGACCGACGACGCCCCGCTCAGCCGGCGGCCCGGTGACAGTACGGTCGCACGTGCGGACCTCCAGCGCGACGAGACTACGCGCCGCTGGGGACTGGTCACGCCAAGTGCGACCCGGATCGGCCGCGCGAGCTCGCCCCTCGAGGACGTAAGCGAGAACGTCCGGCGGCTCCACGACGAGCGCCACCCCGCGATGGAGGGCTACAGCGCGCGGGCCCATCGCCTGGAGAAGCTCCGACTCACCCACGCGCTGTGTGGCCGCCTCGAGCTCACCCCCTGGCAGCGCGACCGCGCGATCGGGATCATGGTCGACCTCGATCTCACCGCGTTCGGCAGCCAGCGGGCGATCCCCACGGTCGCGCTGGTGGTGATCCGCCACGTCGTCGACCTCGAGCGCGAGCGCCACCTCGGCCTCCACGACGACGACTGGATCGGCGAGCAGTCCCCCGACCGGCTCGCGGCGCTGTACGACCGGTTCGAGTCGATCACCGACGACGAGGAGTTCGTCTCGCTCTGTGCGGACCACGGCCTCGACGTGACGAGCCTGAACCGGCTCCGGCGGACCCTGCGCGAGCAACTCGACGATCAGGACCTCGGCGGCGCCGTCTACGGACGGAACCCCTACCGGGACCCCAGCCTGCCCGAACTCGGGGTCGGCTCCTCGGCCTGACTCTCTTTAAGTGTCTCTGGCGACAAGGTGAAGATACGAGAGGCGGTCCCGTCGGTTCTTTCCGTGTTTCGATCCGGCGAGCGCCCGCTCCGTTCTTCGACGGTCACTCCGGATCGGTCTCGAGGACGACCGAGAACCCCTCGCTCCCGAACTCCACGACGGCCCCCCTGAACGTCGCCCGGAACCGCTCGTGGTGGTGGCCGTGTTCGGGGTCGATCACCGTCACCCCCTCGACGAGTCCGAACTCCTCCAAGCGATCCAGCCGCCGGAACGCCGTGGGCTTCGATACAGACGTCGCCGCGGCCACCTCGGTCGCACTCCGGGGTTGCTCTGCGATCGCACACAGCACTTCGCGGGTGTACTCGTCTCCCACCAGATCCAGAAGCTGGGGGGCTTGCTCCCCCGCGTCCCGGTACCGTGATCGGTTTGCCTCGCGTGGCATGGACGGATATCCGGGCAGTAGTCTATTCAATTCTATCCGGATACTATTAAAAAAATAGATACTATTATAGTATCTGTACTCTCTATACTATTCGAAATGAGCGGCGATCCCGAACTTCGGTCGATCGATGAGGTCCACGTCGCCCCGGTCGGCTACGAGGCCGACCGGATCACCGAGCCGGCGATCGAGTACGGCGCCGACACGGTCCATCTCCTCGAGGGAGCCGAACGGGCGTCGTACCACGACCGGATCGCAGACACGCTCGAAGGAGGGGGGATCGCCGTCGAGACCCACGGCGTCGACCTCCGGGACGTCTACGACGTGCTCGGGCGGACGACGACGATCATCGACGCCTGCGGCGAGGACATCGTGCGGGTCAACGTCTCGAGCGGGCCGAAACTGGCCGCGATCGGCGCGGCGCTCGCGTGCATGGCGACCGACGCGAGCGGCTATCACGTCCATCCCGAGTCGGCGTCCCATCCGGTCGCGGAGACCCCGCGGACGGAGGGAATGGAGATGGCCGAACGACTCCCCTCTTATCCCCTCGAGACGCCGACGGCCGACCAGGTCCGGGTGCTCGACTACGTCGATTCGGCCGACGACGCCGTCTCGACGCCCAAGAAGAGCGACCTGATCGACTTCGCCGAGGAGGAGGAACTCGCCTTCCTGACGACCACGGACCCGGCGAACGACAAGGCCAAGTTCGCGCTGTTGAACAACCGGATCCTCGACCCGCTCGTCGGGAACGGTTACGTACGGATCGAGTCCGTCGGGCGATCGAAACAGGTGTCGCTGACCGAGACCGGACGGAACGCGCTCCGGGCCTTCCGTCACAAAGTGTAGCCGGTCGGCGAGCGCGCGGCAGGGATCGCCGGTTAGATCCCCAGGATGGCGCGTGCGAGCCCGAGGAAGATGAAGAAGCCGAGCACGTCGGTCGCCGTCGTGATGAAGATGGTCGCCGACGTCGCCGGGTCGATCCCGAACCGGTCGAGCACGAGCGGGATGACCGTCCCGAAAAAGCCCGCGATGACGAGGTTCAGGACCATCGAGACGCCGAGGACGACCCCCAGCAGCGGGCTCCGGTTGAACACCGTCGCGATGGCGGCGACGAGCGCGCCGGTGATCGCCCCGTTCGCGGCTCCGGCGATGATCTCGTTGACCACGGCTCGCCCGCCGGTCTGCAGGGAGACCTGTCCGTACGCGATCCCGCGTACGGTGACCGCCATCGACTGGGTGCCCGCGTTGCCGCCCATCCCGGCGACGACCGGCATGTACACTGCGAGCAGCGTGAACGCCGCGATCGTGTCCTCGAAGAGGCCGACGACGGCGGCGGCCAGAAACGCCGTCCCGAGGTTGACGATGAGCCACTTGTATCGCCGGCGAACCTTCGCTACGGGGCCGTCGAGGATGCTCTCCTCCTCGGTGACGCCCGTGAACTCGTAGAGGGTCCTGCTCGCCTCCTCGTCGACGAGGCGAAGCAGGTCCTCCGCGTAGATCGCCCCGAGGACGGTGTCCTCGCCGTCCGCGCGGTCGAGCACCGCGACCGTACTCTCGGGGTTCTCGCGGAAGCGCTCTAAGACCTCTTCCTCGTCGCTGTCGTAGCCCACGGACGGAGCCGCCCGGACGTAGTCGTCGATCGCGTCGCCGTCGCCGTTCGTCATCGCCAGTGCGGGTCCGGGCAACTCCCCGAGCAGCCGTCCGTTCTCGAGGACGAAGATGACCGGGAAACGGCCGGTGCGTTCCTCGTAGCGCCGGACGCGTTTCCTGACCTCGCCGAAGCCCCGGCGGACGTCGACGGTGACGTAATCGAGGGTCATGAGCCCGGCGGCGCTCTCGGGATCGAACTCGAGGAGGTACTCGATCGCTTCGCGGCGGTCCTCGTCCAGCCGCCGGAGGACCGCCTGTCGGGTCTCCTCGTGGGCGACCTCTAAGGCGTCGGTCGCCTCGTCGGGATCCAGCCGGCGGACGAACCCGTGTAGCTGGTCCTCGTCCATGTCCGCGACGACCGCCTCGCGCACGGCGTCGGGGAGCTGGACGAAGACCTCCCGCTGGCGCTCCCGGGAGAGGGCCCGGAACTCCGCCGCCGGCTCCGGCGAGGCGGCGATCGTCTGCTGGGTGTCGGCCAGGACCTCCGTCATGGCTGGAGTGGTCCCACAGAGCGACTAAGCCGTTGTGATCCACGAACTCCACCTTCCAACAGCGAGAGGGCCTGCCGTTTACACCCGGCTCGGTGACACCGATAGTTCCTATCTCACGATTTACATAACTGAACCCGATCCCCTGGCCAAACCAATAGAATATCCAATACGTTTACGTAATAAGCGAGCGTATGATAGGTATGTCGTCGAACATCGGTCGGGGGAGGGTCGGCTTCGTCGAGCGGCTGAAGACGGGGTGGACGCTGACGAAAGACAGCCTCGGGGTAGTCCGCGATCACCCCCGTCTGCTGGCGTTTCCGCTGCTCGCGGGCGTCGCCAGCCTCTGCTTTCTCGCACTTCTCTTGGTCCCGCTGCTGGCCGCGAACCTGTTCGGGAGCGGCGTCGAATACGCCGTCCTGTTCGTCCTCTATTTCGTCACCACCTTCGCGAGCACCTATTTCTCGGCCGCATTGGTCTACGCGGCCAACGAGGCCTTCCACGGCCGCGAGCCGGGGCTCCGGGAGAGTCTCGGGGCGATACGGGGCCGACTCGGTCCGATCCTCGCCTGGGCGGCGATCGCCGCGACGGTCAGTATCGTCATCAAGGCCCTGGAGGACGCCGACAACCCGGTCGCGGCGCTCCTGGGCTCGCTGTTCGCGGTCGGCTGGTCGATCCTGACCTTCTTCATCGTCCCGGTGATCGTCTTCGAGGACGTCTCCGTCACCACGATGTTCGAACGCAGCGGCGAGACGTTCAGGGATACCTGGGGGGAAATCCTCAGTGCCGGATTCGGGATCACGCTGATCGTCGGGCTGATCGGTCTCGTGCTCGTCGGGGTCGCGCTCGCGGTTTCCGTGCCGGTCGCGAGCGCGTTCGCCGGCCCGGGGCTGTTCCTCGGCGTCGTCCTGGTGGGCGGGGCGGTCGTCTTCACCGTTCTCCTGGGACAGGCGATCCGGGGGATCGCGAAGACGGCGCTGTACGTCTACGCGGTCGAGGGAGTCGTTCCCGACGAGTTCGAGAACTTCGACTTCGAGACGCTGGGCGGGCGGACCGAGCGATCCGCCTCGCCGGGAGCAGCCGGCCCGACGAAGACGGCCGCCGACGGACGCTGACGCCGCCGTCCGTGCGACTCGAGGGACGGTGATTTCCCGTCTCGGATCGAGGGGTCTCGTGGATCATCGTCGGCGACGACGCCGGACTCTTATAGGGCGGGCGATAAACGCTCGGACATGTCCGACTCCGACCGCGACGACCTGATCGACGCCTACTTCGACGCGATGGACGAAGCCGATCTCGAGCGCGTTCGACCCGTACTCGCCGACGACTTCGTCTACGAGTCGCTGGCTGGCGACCTCGAGGGCGCCGCCGGCCTCGAAACGTATCTCGAGGAGGTCCGGGGGCTCTCGAACACGAGCCACCAGGTCACGCTGCGGGCCCACGGCGAGGATGCTTCGGTCGCGGAGGGGGTCGTAACCGGCGACGGCGACGACGGGCGCGTCGAGGCCGGCTTCTGTGACGTCTTCGAGTTCGACGACGCAGACGAGCGGATCGTCCGGATCGGCGTCTATCTCAACGACTCCTGAGACGGCCGGCCGTACGACTTCCGGCCCCCGCGCCGTCGACCTCTCCGTCCTTTTTTTCTCGTCGAACTCAGGAATCGGAGCCGTCGCAGTCCGCACAGAGCGGTCGGAAACAGACGGGGCTGTGGACTTCCTTGGGGAGCGGGGTCTCCGCGCCGCACGAGAGACAGGGTGCCGTCTCCGGCGCGTCGTCGCCCGACCGGTCGGTTCGAGTCACGTCGTCCCTGCTTTCGGTCGCCACCGTCCTCAGTGTATCGCTGCTCCCGGCCGAAACCGCCACCGGGAGGCCCGGCCTGGACCCGCTGCCGTTGGCCATCGGATCGAGCGGGCGGCGAGCAACCCTTACTAGTTAGGAAAGGTGCTCAACTCTCGAACTGTCGTACCGGAACACGCACGGCAAACCATGACAGATAAGACACGACGGCGATTCCTTCAGATCGGCAGTGGCGCAGTGCTCCTCGGCGGCGTCGGGCACGTCGTAGCCGACGACCACAACGAGTCGGACGGCGGGAACGAAAGCGGGGAGATGAACGAGTCCGGCGGGATGAACGAGTCCGGCGGCGAGATGGAGGCCACGGCGATGGTCACCTTCGAGGACCAGACCACCGATGGAACCTGGGTCACCGTCGCGGAGGCGATGCTCCCGGAGGGCGGGTTCGTCACGATCCACGACAGTTCGCTGCTCGACGGCGAGGTCCTCGGGAGCGTCATCGGCGTGAGCGAGGCGATGGAGGCGGGCGAGATGAGCGACGTCGAGGTCCCGCTGTTCGGCGACATCCCGGGCACCGACTTCGACCGGGAGATGCTCGAAGAGGACGAGACGCTGATCGCGATGCCCCACATGGACTCGAACGACAGCGGTGCCTACGAGTTCGTCGAGAGCGAGGGCGAGGTCGACGGCCCCTACGTCAACGACGCCGGCGATCCGGTCGTCGCCGACGCGATGGTCACCGTCGAGGCCGACGACGAGGAAGAAGGGTCGGCCTCGGTCAGGGTCGCCCACCTCTCGCCGGACGCCCCGAACGTCGACGTCTACGTCGACGGCGAGCTCACGATCGAGGACCTGCCGTTCGGCGACGTCACCGACTACCTCGAGCTTCCCGCCGGGACCTACGGCATCGAGATCACGGCCGCGGGCGACGCCGAGACCGTCGTCTTCGACCAGGACCTCGAGGTCCCCGCTGGCGCCTTCACGATCGCCGCGATCGGCGAACTCGAGGGCGACAGCGCCTTCGAGGTCACCGTCATCGAGGACGACGTCTCCGAACTCGGCGAGGGCGAAGCACGCGTCAGCGCGTTCCACGCCTCGCCGGACGCCCCGAACGTCGACATCCGGGTCGCCGAGACGGGCGAGGCCCTCTTCGAGGACGTCCCCTACGGCGAGGGCGGCTCCGTCGCGGTCCCCGCGGGCGACTACCGGCTCTGTATCTACCCGGCCGGCGGCGACGAGGCGGTCATCGGGGCCGACGTCTCCCTCGAGGCGGGGACGGCGTATTCGGCGTTCGCGACCGGCTACGTCGGGAGCGAGCCCATGCTCGACCTCTCGGTCGCCGCGAGCGACACCTGGGACTGAGAGAACGTTCAGCTACGCCCGACCCGTTCGGTTTCGTTCGGCCGGGCTCGAGATGGGATTCTTTTGTGGCGAAATACCGACCCCCGATCCGAGCAAGTCGTAGCTACGCCTGGTCCCCGTAGGGATGCCGGATGACGGTCTCGCCGTCGGCGTCCCGCACGACGACGACGTCGCCGGCCGAGCGCCAGTGCTGGCGGTTCTGGCCCCAGTAGATCGTCTCGGCGGTGTCCTCCCCGTCGCCGGTCACGAGTCGGACGCTCGCGCCGGGCTCGAGGACGAACCCGTCGGGGAACTCGAGCGGTTCGAGCCCGTGGGTGTCGACGGCGCCGCCCTCGCGGTCGCGGACGGTCCAGCCTGACATGTCGAGGGGCGCGTCGCCGACGTTCGTGAGTTCGACGTACTCGTCGGCGGGCTGGTCGCCGGGGGCGGCCCTGTCGGTGACCTCGAGCGAGCCGGTCGCCTCGGGGGCGGAGTCGATGGCGCCGGGGTCGTCCGTCCCGTCTTCGTCGTCGGCGTCCTCGGTCTCATCGTCGTCCTCGCCGTCGGCGCCCTCGCCGAAGCCGACGGGTTCGTCGGTGCCGTTCTCGTCGCCGGCCGCAAGGTCGGTCCCGCCGTCGCTGTCGTTGCCGTCCTCGTCGCTACCGGTTCCGCCGTCGCTGCCGTTTTCGGCGTCCGTGTCGTTCGTCACTTCCCCGTCGAAGCCGATGGGTTCGCCGTCGGTTCCGTCGTCACTGGGGGTTCCGTTCCCGTCGGTGTCGGTCGTGTCGTTGGCGTCGTCCGCGGACGCGTTCCCGTCGGGGGTGCCGTTGCTCGCCGCGTCCTCGTCCGAGGACCCGTTCACGGCCGACCCGTTCGTGACTGTCTCGTTCGTCTCGGTCCCGTTCGCGGCCGGATCGTCGGAGTCGTTCCCGGCGTCGCCCCCATCCGACCCGCCCTCGGTCCCGTTGGCGGCGTCGTCGAGGGCACCCGCGTCGCCCGACGCCTCGGGGCCGTCGCCGCTCGGTCCCAGGTCGGTCCCCAGGAGGACGGCGCTGCCGATGACGCCCCCGGCGAGGAGGACGATGACGCCGAGCACCGCTACCGAGCGGTAGAACGCCATCGGGTCCTCCTCGTCCGCGCCGTCGGTCGCGGCCGTCGAGTCCGACGCGGCCGCCCCGGCCGCCGCGTCGGTCCCTCCGTCGCCCGTGTCCTCGGCGTCGGCTTCGGGCTCGTCGGGGCCCTCTCGGTCGGCGATGTTGCCGCCGGGATCGCCAGCGTCGCCCCCGAGGTCGTCGGCCGCCTCGAGGAACGCCTCGATCGGGGCGTCGGCGTCATCGGCGGCGACGGTCCCGCCGGCGAACTGCTGGCGCTGGAGTTCGGTGACGACCGCCTCGACGTCCTCGGTCGGCACGTCGGCCCGGTCGCCGACGCGGCGGAGGTACTCGGCTACGGTCTCTCCGGGCTCCTTCTCGACCCCCGAGCGAGCTTCGACCTCCGCAACCGAGATCTCCGTCATGGATGGTGGACTCTCTCGCTTGAGTGTGCGTTCGCTTCTGGGGTAAGTTAAACGTTGTATCTCGCCGCGGGACCTCCCCGCGGATCACATCAAGCCCAGCAGCGGCAGTCCGAGGCCGGCGCCCCAGCCGAGGAGGCCGACGGCGAACAGCGCGAGGCCCACCCCGTCGCTGCGCGCCGAGCCCGCCGCGATCGAACCCAGCGCGATCAGCAACCCGACCCGGTGGAGCAGGAGTTCGATCGGCAGCGCCGTGATCCCGATCCCGAGGAAGTCGAGGACGAATCCCGCTCCCAGGCCGACGACGGCGAACATGAACGCCGGCTGGGGCTCGAGGGGTCGACCCAGCCGGTTTGCGACCCGCTGGAGGCGCAGGAATCGGCTCGCCCGCTCTAGGGGCTGGGTGAGCACGATGGTCGTCACCGGCAGGCCAAGCGCCAGGATCGGGTAGAGTACGACGACGGCCGCTTGTGGCGTGATCCAGCCGAGCAGTGCCGCCTCGATGGCCAGCGCGGCGCTGCGGACGCCGACGACGAGGCCCGCGAGCGCGACGGCGAGGACGAACCCGCGGAGGTTCCGGTGGGTCCAGGAAAGCAGCGAGCGCCCGCCGCCCGCGAGGTCGCGGGCGGTCTCCCTGCTCACCAGCCCGAGGACGCCGAGGGCGCTTCCGGCCAGCAGCGAGCCGAACGTCCGCAGTTCGACGACCGAGAGCCAGCCGTCGTTCCACCCCCCGTGGATCGCGTGGTACTCCCGGCGGACCTCCTCGACGTAGGGTTCGTCGAGGAACACCCCCTCGAGGTCGTTTCGAGAGTTCTGGATGTCGGTGACGGTGTGGCGAAGCCGGAAGAAGTCGAAGTACTCCTGGTGGACCTGGATCGCCGTCCACTCGTCGTGGTCGGTCGTGTACGCGCGGATGTGTTGTCGGCTCCCGAGGTAGGTTCCGCTGTGGAGCTGGTAGCTCTCGGTGATCCAGCGGCTGCCGCCGCCCTGTTGGGTCGTGTCGACGTAGGTGTATCGCGTCGAGCCGTGGGCGTCGTTCCAGCGGATCGGCTCCTCGCCGTCGTCGGTCTCGTTGGTCTCCTCGTCGGGATCGAGCTCCTCCCACTCGAGGTCATCCTGGTCGGCGAGGGTTCGCCGGACGCGGTCGTCGGGCCCGTGGACGATCATGTTGATCGCGAGGGTCCGTTCGGCGAGCGACCGGTCCCGGCTCGTGTACGGCCAGATGTAGCTCCCGTTTTCGGCGGGCTGGACGAGCCGTTCCCGGTCGATCGTCTCGGGTTCGGTCGCCGGATCGACGACCCCGCCGGCGACCAGGTAGCTCGCGGCGAGGACGAGTGCGGCCGCGACCAGGAGATAGCGCCGGTTCATCCGCCCTCGTCGGTCGGCGTCGGCCGCTCCCGCCGTGTGGGGTCCGTGCTTGATCGTCGCCTCGCCATCGATGCCCTGTACGTTCCAGGACTGCCATAACAGTTTTCGATCCCTGAATGACGTGAATTTCGAGCGCAAGCCTCGCCCTTCAGGGCGGGGTCAAGCGGTAGGCAGGGCCGCAAAACCGCAAGAATTAGGCCCTCTGGCGTCGTACATGGTGGTAAGCCAATCGCGTAAAGTATCAACCGGGAGATCCGGGGTCCCTCCCGTAGTCGCGCCGTGTCCAAACGTCTCGGAGGAGGATGCGGTCGGGCGACCGGGCGGGTGTGGAGCCACAAGCGGGGGAGTCCGAAAGAGACTGGCGTCGCCATGCGTCCACCGCCCCGACGTGGTGCTCACGAACCCGGTACTCCCGTCAGGGAGGAAGTTACCGCCGGGGTAATGTCGGACCACCCAACGCTCCACGGTGGAATCCTCGCGTTTCAGCGCGGGGAGGATGTCAAAGGCGGTCCCCGGACCACGCCGGACGCGCGACCTCGTCCTCGAGCGTCTCGGATCCGGCGGTCGCCTCCCGACCGCGGGGAGGAGCCAGTTCGCCGTGAACGGTCGAAATAGTTATCCGAACTACGGGCAATGGGCGAACGCGCGGTCTTCCCCCACCATCTGACCGTGCCAGGCACGAGTTTTCCGGGCGCCGCTCGTCCGGAAAACGACCTGTTCGCCGTGTCGCGGGCTCCGTCGCTGAACCGTTTCAGTCGCGACTCTCGCTCCGTCGCCGACTCGAGGATACAACGCCTACGCGAGCCGTTCGCCCGCCAGCGGCGCCCCGACCGCCAGGCCGCCCGCGACAACGGCCCCGAGGAACGTAAGCGCGAGCGGCGGCTCGGTCGCGGTGAGCCCGCCGAAGAGGGCGGCCCCGGCACCGAGGACGAGGAAGCCGGCGACGACCTCCCGCCGGGTCGTCGGATGTGCCGGGGTGGTGTCGGCGACGGCCCGCCAGACGACCCACGCGCCGAGCGCGCCGCCGCTCGCGGCGACGCTGTCGAAGGTGAGGGTGACGACTACCCCTATCGCTCCGACGGCGGCCGCGACGAAGAGGGCCCGTCCGGGAGCGGTGCCGTCGTCGGACAGCCGGTAGAGCGCCCCGAGGACGACCACCCCGAGTGCCATCCCGGCGACGACGTCGGCGAGGTAGTGGACGCCGAGGACGAGCCGCGAGAGCGAGACCAGGAGGATCACGCCCGCGGCGACCACCGCCCGTTTCCGTCGCGTTCCCCACGGGAGGACGAGCGCCAGCCCGCCCCAGACCATGGTGGTCCCGAGGGCGTGTCCGCTCGGGAATCCGGGACTGTCGGCCGTCGTGATGCTCTCGACGACGGCGGCGAGTACCGACGGCAGCCCCACCAGCTCGGGCGGAGTCCCGGCACCCGGCGGCCGCGGGAGCTGGAAGATCGCCTTGAGGGCCCCGACGAGGGCGACGTACGTGAGCCCCAGCGCCAGGACGAACAGCCCCTTGCGGCGGTCGATTCCCCGCCAGGGGAGCGTGTCGCCGGCGACGTAGAGGCTCCCGCCGACCAGGAAGAGAAACCAGACGTCGCCCAGTTGGGTGAGCAGCCCGAACAGTACGATCACGGGCCACTCCGCGGCGCCGTGGAGGGCCTCCGCGATCCCTACTCCCCGTTCGTGTCCCGCGAGATTCATGTGTCGGGCCAGGATCCGGGGTCTGATGAGGCCTGCGTTTGTCCGCGGGGTCCCCGACCGTCGTCCGAATGGGTCAACACGCGGAGAAATCGCGTGAAACGGCCGGTTTCCACACGTATTTGTCCCTTGCTACCACACCAGTTCCCATGCAGGTCGATCCGCTTGCTGCCGGCGAACCGGCGCCCGACTTCGAACTGCCCGGCGTGACCGGCGAGGGGTACGCGACCCTCGACTTCGAGACGTACGCGCTCGAGGAGTTCGACGCGCCCGCGCTGGTCGTCGTCTTCACCTGCAACCACTGCCCGACGGCCAAAGCCTATCAGGATCGTCTGAAAGCGATTCAGGCCGACTACGGCGACGCCGATCTCGTGGCGATCAACTCGAACAACGCGATCGAGGAACACGCCGGCGGCAACGAGTTCTATCCGACGGACTCGTTCGAGCACATGAACGCGCGGGCCGCCAGCGAGGAGTTCGATTTCCCGTACCTCCGCGACGAGTCCCAGGAGGTGGCCAAGGCCTACGGCGCCCAGTGTACCCCCCACGCGTTCGTCTTCGACGGGGACCGCGAGCTGGTCTATCAGGGCGCGATCGACGACGACAGGGAGGGCGAGGACGTGACCGAGCAGTACGTCCGGGACGCGATCGATGCCATCCTCGCCGGCGAGGAGTATCCGACGGAGACCGTCTCCCCGATGGGCTGTTCGACGAAGTGGAAGGCCCAGTGAACCGCGACAGCGATCCGTATCAGCCAGTGGCGCCGGTCGACGTCGAGTCGTCGATCGACGGCGGTCGCGTGGATTGGCGGATCCACTCGTTGGCCTCGAACGATGCCTCGAGGGTCTCCCGAACCCAGGTGTCGGTCGTGTCGTCGGCGGCCCGCAGGACGACCCGTCTCGGCGAGATCTCGATCACCCAGTATACCGACTCGGAGGCGCTCGAGTAGAGCCCGTCGCCGACGTCGACGTCGGCGACCGTCGTGACGATGCGAGAGTCGGCCCCGGAAGCGGCCATACCTCTCCTATGGGGTGGGCTCTCATAAATCCCGCCGTGAGTTTCACGGGGCGTTACTACAAAGCGCGTCTTGGAAACAGGAAGCCCCGTCTTCAGCGAGTCCGTCGGACCGAGCAGGGCAGGGTAGTTCACAGTGCGCCTAGGGTGTCGTAGAACGGTTCACAAGAATGTCAACTACCCCGCCCTGAACGCCTTCGGCGTTCTGCGGACGGGGCTTGCGTGGCTTCGGTCGGGAGTTGTGGTCCCGGACCGACTTGTGTGCCGGTGCGGTCGGTCGGCAGAGGCAATGTAATTGGACGTGACCTCGGCGACGTCGCGGCAAGTCGAGCGTGCTCGGAGCGGTCGCGTCGTCGGTCCGTCCTTCGGGGCCGGTTGACGGCGGCCCGTCCGGAGCGAGGAACCAAACCTTTCCCGCACCGACGTGTTGGTTCGGCACCCATTGCTGGGCTGTCTGAAGCCCGCTTCGGACGACTGAGGACGCCGAACCGGGCGATACTAACTGTTTCGCCCACCTTCGCAACGCGATTCCTCCCCTCCCTACTCGCGGCTTCGCCGCTCGGTGAGAAAGGGGACTCCTCGCTACTGCCTGTTGAACTCCCCGTTATCATCGACGCCAACCTCGTTTTGCAATTCGGAATACGACACCGTTTTGACGGCATCAGAGCCGTCGTCGTATTCGTAAGCGGCACCCGCTTGCCAAAGTACGCGAATGACCTCTAACCGGATTTCGTTCCCCAGGATAGCGAAGGCCTCGTCCGGGGAAAGTCCGTCCAGATCAAGATCAGGAGTGAACCGGGTGTGGGACATGGTATCTATACACGTAGCATCCCATTAAACGTATCTCTATATCGTCCACCAGATCGCGAGAGTTACGCGACCTCGTCCCGAAAATCCGGGACTTGGAAGGTGTGACTGTGGAAATCCCGACAGAAGGTCTTTTTATCGGTGAAACGCTTTCGTGGTACACGGAACGAGAGAATTAACGGATCTGACTCGGTTCCGTCTGATATCGAATCGTGATCCGCGCGGAAGTCCTGTGCTGGATCTATCCTCTATATTCAGCACACCTGTCGAAATCCGCCACCAGAAGAGTAATTCAACTAATCGGTAGCGCGGAGTCCCCTTCCTCAAGGAGCGAGCGCGGTTCGTAGCGAGCGAGTAGGGAGGGGAGGAGCACGTTCGTATAGCTGAGCATTTCCGTTATCTCTAAATAGCCACAGATTTACATTGAACGCGTGGCAGACGACTACGTGCGTCGGACGGCAATCACCCGCCTCTCGGTAGATGGCGAGCAACGCGAGTTGCTCGAAGAGACCATCACCGAGTGGAAACGGGGGTGCCAACTCGCCACAGACCTCGCGTGGGGACGGTGCAACGCCAAGAGTGACGTCCAACCTCTCGCCTACGATTCTGTGCGCGAAGATACCGACCTCGGGAGTCAGCACGCGATTCTCGCCACCCACCAAGCCGCACAAGCCATCACCGGCTGTCTCGAACGCCGGTCGAAGGGGAAGACGGTCAGCAAACCGACGTTCACCGCACCGACGGTGAAGTACGATACACGGACGATGACGGTGTTCGATGACGATACCGTCTCTCTCTCCACGACGGAGAGCCGTGTTCGGTGTCCGCTTGACCTTCCTGACGCCGACGATGGCTACCAGCGTCAGTATCTCGACTCGGACGACTGGAGCGTTACGGAAAGTACGCTCACCGCCCGCGACGGCGAGTTCTTCTTGCACATCGGATTCCGCCGGTACAAGAACGAGACCGAACGAAACACCGCCGAGGACGGAACGGTCCTCGGGGTTGACCTCGGGATCGAAAACCTCGCTGTCACTAGCACCGCCTCCTTCGTCAGCGGACGGGAGCTCACCCACGACCTCCGCGAGTTCGAGAAAGTGCGTGCCGGGTTGCAACAGACCGGAACACGAAGCGCCCACCGGACGCTCGTGCAGTCGAGTGGTCGGGAACTTCGATACGTCCGTGACGTTCTCCACCGGGCGTCGAACGCGCTGATAGACGAAGCACTCCGTTACGACTGTGACGTGATCGCGTTCGAGAATTTGACTCACATCCGCGACCGCACGGGCGCGTCGTGGGGTCACAAGTGGGCGTTCCGAACGCTCTACGAGCAGGTCGAATACAAGGCCGAGGCCGTCGGTGTTTCGGTAAAGCAAGTCGGGTCGGCGTATACGTCGAAGCGGTGTGCGGAGTGTGGATTCACAGCGGACGAGAATCGCCCCTCGCGCACCGACTTCCGGTGTCAGAAGTGCGACTCGGAAGCGAACGCGGATTACAACGCAGCGAAGAACATCGGCATGCGGTACGTCCGTCGAGGCCAACAGTCGTCTCGGCGGACGGGCGACAGTCAACTCGCCCTCAAGTCTGGAACGGCGACGCCGAAGGGCGGATTTACCGCCTACCCTGATGGGTTCGAGGCCGAGTTCACGGACAAGCCCCACCCTCCACGAGCGAACCCGTCAGGGTGAGCGAAGTAGGGTGGGGTAGTTGACCAGAGTCAGTACGATATGAGTTGTATCTATGACGGCGAGCGCGACGTTAATTTGAATCGGTCGGCCTGAAATCCAATGGTGGGATTCCACGTCGTTCACGGCGTGGAGGAGGTCAAACTGTCGTGGGAACCGACGGAAACGAGCAGTTACCGGCGCGACACGTCTGACGTAGGCTTAAGTGAGTCGGGGATAGTGCTACGCGCAGCCACCTAACGGTGCGTGGAGGATCTAAAGGATGGGATTGCTTACAGGACTCAGGGACAGCCTCTCTCGCGTTACGGACCGCCTGTTCTCCGAGCAGGAGCCAAAGCGGATCGGTATCTACGGCCCGCCGAACGCCGGGAAGACGACGCTCGCCAACCGCATCGCCCGCGACTGGACCGGCGACGCCGTCGGCGCCGAGAGCCACATTCCGCACGAAACCCGCCGGGCCCGCCGGAAGGAGGACGTCGAGATCGAACGCGACGGGAAGACGGTGTCGATCGACATCGTCGACACCCCCGGCGTGACGACGAAGGTGGACTACGAGGAGTTCACCGACGAGATGGACAAAGACGACGCCGTCCGGCGCTCCCGGGAGGCCACTGAGGGCGTCGCGGAGGCGATGCACTGGCTCCGCGAGGACGTCGACGGCGTCATCTACGTGCTCGACAGCGCCGAGGACCCGATCACCCAAGTGAACACGATGCTGATCGGGATCATCGAATCCCGGGATCTGCCCGTCCTGATCTTCGCGAACAAGATCGACTTAGAAGAGTCGAGCGTCAAGCGCATCGAGGACGCGTTCCCCCAACACGAGACGGTGCCGCTGTCGGCCAAGGAGGGCGAGAACATGGACGAGGTCTACGAGCAGATCGCGGAGTACTTCGGGTGATCAGATGCCGGAAGCCACAACCGACGGCGGCGACGGGGTCCAGATCGACCTGATCAGCGGCCAGCGCATGGAGGGGAAGACGAGCATGGAGAAGGTGCGGATGATCCTCGACGGCGTCCACGAGGGCAACATCGTCATCCTAGAGGAGGGGTTGACCCCCGACGAGGAGAGCAAGCTGATCGAGGTAACGATGACCGAGATCAACCCCGAGGAGTTCAACGGGATCGAGATCGAGACCTACCCGCGGCCGAGTTCGGACAGCCCCTCGTTTTTCGGCCGGCTGATGGGCAAGGACGGTCCCGACGCCAAACTGACCGTGATCGGGCCGGCCGACCGGATCGAGACGCTCCACAAGGACGAGACGCTCATCAGCGCGCTCGTCTCCCGGGACTGAGATGCCCCACCAGTGTACGAACTGCGGCCGCCGGTTTCCCGACGGCTCCAAGGAGATGCTCTCGGGCTGTCCGGACTGTGGAGGCAACCGCTTCCAGTTCACCCCCGACGCCGACGGCGAGGAAGCCGACGCGGGAACCGAGGGCGACAGCGGGGCGACCGGCGAGGGGGCCGATACCGGAGCCGACGACCCCGCCGGCGACGAGGCGGTCGGCGAGAAGTCCGGAACCGTCTCGCGGGCGGCCGCGACCGTCCGCGACTGGATGTCCGAGTCGGGGGCGGGTAAGCCGGACCCGAACGACGGAGCGGACGGCGAGCCGGACCGACCGACCGAAACCGAGGCCGCCGAGACCGACGACGAGGACCCGTTCGCGGAGTGGCCCGAGACGGCGCGTCCGCCCGAGGACCGGAGCGAGGAGGCCGACGACGCCGAGAGCGCGAACGCCGACCGCGAGGTCGAGGCCGACTGGCCGGACCCGCCCGGCGAGGACAGCGCCCAGGCCGACGCCCGGCGGACCGTCGTCGGACCCGACGAGCTCCCCGAGGATGCAGAGTCGGCGACCCCGCCGGACGACCGCACGGAGGACCGGCCCGACCACGGCCGGGTCGTCAGCGAACCCGAGGACGACGACCAGCCCTCGGTGGACGAACTACGAAACGAGCTGAACGAGCAGTTCGAGAGCATCAAGATCGTCGAACCCGGCCAGTACGAGCTCAACCTGATGGAGCTCTACGACCGCGAGGAACACATCGTCTCGCTCCAGGAGGACGGCCGGTACGTGATCGACGTCCCCGACTCCTGGGTCGACGCCGACGAGTAGCGGGGCGTCCCCGCCCGCGAACCCCGCCCCACAGCACCACCCCCTTTTCTTCCCCTGTAGATCGTTCTCCAACGGCCGTTTCGACGGTTCTCGTGCGTGGATCGTTTGCATACGAAATGGTGGTGTGTCACGAGGAAGGAGCTCCCTCCGCGCGGTCGCCGCGGACCGTCGCCACGGGCGTCGAAGGATGGATTTATGCGAGCCCGAGGATAGGTCCCGGGCATGAGCACCGCGACAAAGATCGTCCTCGCGACGGTTCTCGCTTCTGCACTGCTGTCGATCCTGCTGGTCGTCCAGATGGTCTTCGGCTGATGTTCACGCCCCGGGAGCTCACCCCGGCCGTCGAGGCCGTCCGGACCGAACACGCCCCCGAGACCGTCGTCCTCGACTGCGATCGGGACTTCGAGACGCTGCCGGCGGCTCGGGCGGAGGAACTCGGGCTCTTCGCCGACGGACTCGAGCCCGCGAGCCATCCCGACGACTGGCTCCCCGAGGACGCCCCCGAACTCCTCATCCGGTACGCGGGCGAGGCGTTCACGGTCGGGCTGCCCGGCGACGGCAGCGTCGCCTGGACCCGCCAGACGACACCCCCTGTAGTGATCGTCAAAGCCCGGGTCGAGGGAACTCCCGAGCCGTTCCTGCACTTTCTGCTCGCGGAGGCCATAGTCGAGGTCGGCCTCGAAATCCCCGAGGCCTTCCTCGGGTTCTTCGGGGAGGAGTACCGCGCTCTGGATCGGGCGACGCCGCTCGATCCCGCGGGAACCTACCAGCTCGCCGCCGCGCTGTACGATGGCTGGCAGGGGTTGTTGACCCGGCCCGTCTTCGCCGAGTGGGAGACGGGCGACCACCCCGACCTCGGCGCGGCCTGGGCCGACGCGGGAAGCCGGCTCGAGGAACGGGTCACGGGACTCCCGAGTGCGGTCGCCCGCGGCGAGACCGAATTTCCAGAGGCGACTGAACTCGCCTGTGGGGCGATCAAACACGGCCTGGAGCTGCCGGCGCCGTTCGCGGCCCTCGACACCGCGGCCTACCGCGAACACGGCGCCTCCTACGCGGTACGGTGGGCGGAAAAGACGTTCGACGCTCTGGAGTAGCTACTCCTCGGTTCCGCTGCCGTCCTCGTCGACCCGCTCAAGGACGATCCGGTCACCGAACCCGCCCCGTCGCTCCCGCTTCTCGCGTCTGAGCTCCGCGAGGCGCTCGGGGTCGATCCCCTCGAACGCGCAGATCGCCTCGACGACGGCGAGCACGTCCGCGAGTTCCTCGGGGTCGCCGCTCTCTTCGAACTCCCTCGCCTCCTCAACTATCTTCTCGCGGAGCCGGCGGTCGTACTCGGCGTCGTCGGCTCGGTGGGTGATCGGGGTCTCGCCGTCGGCCTCGACGATCTCCGGGATCCGGTCGCGGACGAGCTTGTCGTAGCGGGTCACGCCTCTAGAACTCGACGGTCGTCGTTCCGTCCTCTGCGAGGTCGATGACGCCGTCGAAGCGGTCGCGAAACTGTGCGACGACGCTCCCGTCGTGGACCTCCTCCGAGAGGTGAAAGAGCCCGATGGCGTCGTGGGCCGCGAGTTCCTCCATGATCCGCTCGACGGCCTCCAGGGCGGCGTCATCGCCGGCGTAGTAGGCGAGTTCGGTCACCGAGTCGAAGCTCACCCGGAGCTTCCCGTCGTGGTCGTCGAGGAAGCCGGCGACCTGTTCGACGATGCCGTCTACGTCGTCGGGCGCGGCGACGTAGTGGACGTTCTCGCCCGACCGGCGCGAGTAGCCCCGCTCGATGCTGAGGGTGTCGAGGATGTCGGCTTTCGCCTCGTCCACGTCGTAGTGTTCGAGCTTCTGTTTGACCTCCCGGGCGGTGGTCCGGGTCGAGATCACCAGGAAGTGGTCGGTGTCGGCTTTCAAAAACTCGGTGTCGATGCGGTCGGTTTCGCCCGTGCTCGGATGGAGGAGGAGGATGCCGGTCCCCCCGGGGACCGTCTCCGGCGTGTCGTCGATCTCGAGGGCGTACTCCATACTGGGCATACCGACTGCCGGGACGGACTTAAGCGTGCGGATCCCCCGCCAGTCCGGGCGGCGAGGCGACGCCCCACGCGGCCGAGAGTCCGGATGGTCTCCCTCCCGATCCACATCCCGAGACCACTGACGGTCGCGTCCCTCCTCGAGACGAAGTGGTCGGGGGCTCTCCCCCGAGAAACGCGAAAGGCGACGGCCGACGGCGTCGTCCCGATGCCCACGGGATGGCTGGCCTCGACCCTCCACCCGACATTTTTAGGGCAGCCTAAAGAGCCTGTCGGTCGCGCGGAAGCGAACCGCACTTGCCCCCTCGCAACCGACACCCGGTCATGAGCGTTCGCGAGGAGTTCGACGAGTGGGCCGCAGACGGCCGGGATCGAGGAATGGAGGAGCGCCACTGGCACACCGCCAAGGGTGCGCTCGCGCGGATGCCGGTCGAGTCGGGCGAGACGGTCCTCGATCTGGGGTGTGGGAGCGGCTACGCCGGCCGCGCGCTCCGGGAAACCAAGGGGGCGGGACGGGTCTACGGTATAGACGGCGCCCCGGAGATGGCCCGAAACGCCGCCTCCTACACCACGGATCCGGGAGTCGGGTACGTCGTCGGTGACTTCGAGTCCCTCCCGTTCGCGACCGACTCGATCGACCACGTCTGGAGTATGGAGGCCTTCTACTACGCCGGGGACCCCCACCGAGCGCTGTCCGAGATTTCCCGTGTCCTCCGGCCCGGCGGCACGTTCTTCTGTGCGGTCAACTACTACGAGGAAAATCACCACTCCCACGGCTGGCAGGAGTCGATCGACGTCGAGATGAGCCGCTGGAGCCGCCGGGAGTATCGCGAGGCGTTCCGGGAGGCGGGACTGTACGTCGCCTCCCAGGACAACCTCCCCGACCGGGAGGTCGAGATCCCCGACGAAGGCGAGTTCCCGACCGACGACTTTGAGAGCCGGGAAGCGATGGTCGAACGCTACCGCGAACTCGGGACCCTGCTCACGGTCGGCGTCGCGCCCTGACGCCGGGACTATTCCGCGACGCGGCCGAGGAGATCACTCGAGGGCCCGTCGGAACACCCGTTCCGCGACTCGCTCGCCGAACAGCTCGTCCTCGCGCTCGGCGACCGCCTCGTAGCCGCGGGCACGGTAGAACGCGATCCCGACCTCGTTGTCGGCGAGCACCCGCAGCCGGACCGCGTCGTCGCCGGCTCGACGACGCTCGCGCTCGAAGGCGGAGAGGAGGGCGGTGCCGACCCCCTCGCCCCACAGGTCGGGATCGGCGTAAATCGCGCCGAGGACGGCCACATCCCCGTCTCCTTCGCCGTCCGGACCGCCGCTGGCGTAGCCGACGACGTCCCCGTCCTCGGCCACCAGGTACGTGACCTCGTCGCGATCGACGAACTCCCGGACCTGGTCGGGGTCGTACCATTCTTCGAGGGCGCGGTCGATCGTTTCGCCGTCGAGAATTCCGTTATAAGCGGCGTTCCAGCTCCGTTCGGCGACATGGCGGATCCCCGTGACGTCCTCCGGGGTCGCGGTGCGGATCGTGGGGTCCGTCATGACCGGCCGAACGCGGCCCAAGAACGTAGTTCCGACGGTCAGTCGTTGACGATCGCCGTCTCGAACTCCCCACCGACTCGGGCGACGCCGGCCGCACAGACCGCGTGCTCGAACGCGAGGTCGTAGGCTTCGCGGGCGGCCGCCTTCGCACTCTCGGCGTCAAACTCGAATGCCTGGGGGCGGTCGTGCTCGTAGGTCGCGACCAGCGTCGGCTCGGAAACCGCTTCGACGAGGAGCGCGTCCCTGCGGACGATCCCGACGTAGGCCTCGCCGCCGTTTCCGGCACTGCTCCCGCTGATCGTCGCCGCGATCCGCGGCGTGTCGTAGTCGTCTTTTTCGTAGTCGAGCGCGAGCAGGCTCGCCGCGAGCGCGTCGCGGGCGGGGTAGCCCCGCTCGAGTTTCTCGGCGATCGGATCGACGTGGGAGCCGTTGCCGAACGCGGCCGTCTCTCCGTCGGGAGTCTCGACGACCCGTAGGCAGTTGTAGCCGACGTAGGGGTTGTCGGTCTCGGGGGCGTCCTCGGTGGGCCCGACGGTCAGGGCCTCCCCCCGGTCGTCGATCCGGCGGTTCGGGAACGATCGCGAGGAGACGCGGTAGGCGCCGATCCCGGGACCAACGAGCAGGAAGCGTCCGATGTACATATGCGTGGGTGCGCGAGAGCGGGGAAAAGGCGTGTCGGTTCGCGAGCGACGCCGTCATCCGGCCATAGATTTATGTCAGAAGCCGTGATTATAGACGACATGGTGACGGAGGTGGACTGCCTCGAGGCGTTGGGGCGAGCGGCCGAGCGACTCGGCGAGTCGCCGACGAAAGCCGCTTACGAGGAATTAGAATTGACGCCGGCTTCGGCGACGATTATGAAAACGCTAGGCGGATGGAACGCGGCAAAGGAACGTGCTGGATTGGAAACCTTCGACCGAGGCGCGACCGGTGATCAGCCCATTCAAGCGAAACCGACCGAGGTTGAGCTCCCTTCCGGTGTCGAATGGGACGAACTCACAAGTCAACAGCGTTGGTACTACAAGAACCAGGAGGAACGGATCGAGCGCAAAGATCGTCGTCGAGCAGAGATACGCCGGTGGCTCTACCAATACAAAGACCAGAACTGCAAATGTACCCGATGCGATGAAGATAGGCCACTCTGCTTGGATTTTCACCATCCAAACGAGAAAGAACGGAGCGTCGCGACGATGGTCGTGAACGGACATTCGAAAGAGAGCATCCGAGAAGAAATCGAACGATGCGTAGTTCTCTGTGCGAACTGCCATCGTCTCAATCATCTCGACGCACCCGAAAACTCTGAAGCAAAACCGTAACCCGACAACCATAAGTAGGAATCTGCCCAACGATCTGATGCGGTTTCAGTCCCCTAGGGTAGTGGCCAATCCTGAAGCCTTCTGGGGGCTTCGACACAGGTTCGAATCCTGTGGGGACTACTTCTCGTACTTCGCCTCGAACCCAACCCTTTCGCAGTCCATCGGTTTCCACTCGAAACAAAGGGGTTCGAACCGGCCGAAATCGACCAGAAGTCCTATCTTTTCCAGGGTCCAACTCGGTTTCGATGAACAGGCGTACGTTTCTCGCGGTCGGCGGGGCCGCGGCGATGGGTGGCGTTGCGGGGTGTCTGGGTGGCAATGGGGGCGGCGACAACGGGACGCCGGCCAACGAGTTCGACTACGAGACCATAACGACCGACGGGACCGACGTGCCGCTGGCGCCGGTCACGGACGTCTACGAGTGGTACGAGAACGGGGAGGCCGAGTTCGTGGACGCGCGAGGTCGCGCCCAGTACGATGGAAAACGAATCGCAGGCGCGGTGTGGTCGCGTGCACCGGACGGCGTCGACGACGACCCGGTCGAGGAGTGGGCTACGGACACGCGGATCGTCACCTACTGTGGCTGTCCCCACCACCTCTCCTCTCAGCGCGCCGCGTCGCTGATCGACGCGGGGTACGAACACGCGTACGCGATCGACGAGGGGCTGGGTGGCTGGGAGAACAACGGCTATCCGCTCGAGGGAACGGACGTCGAGGCCGAACGCGTGACCTACGAGATCCGCGGAACGGCGAGCACGGAGTACGCCGGCGAGATGGTCACCATGAAGCAGGTCGGCGTCGATCGCCGCGAGGCGGCGCCGATCGGCGACGACGGCTCCTACGCCCTCCAGCTCCACTACGCCGGCTCGACCGAGGACCGGTTCCGGGTCGAGGCCCCGGAGTACACCGCCGAAGGGACGCTCGCGGAGCTGACCGGCGGGGTCGTCACCGCCTGAGCGACGGGTTCTCGCCGTAGGCGCCTGCCTCCTCGAGTTCTCGGCGTTCCCGGAGCACGTCCGGGGTCCGGCAGATCCCCGGCGCGCCGGTGGCCTGGGGCACCGTACAGTTATTACAGCTCTCACAGAGGACCCGCGCGTCGGGCTCGACGGCCTCGCCCGCTTTCGTCCTGTCCTTCCCCGTATCGCCGTCGGCGAGCAACCGTGCCCCCAGTCGCGGCTCGGCGTAAAAGGGTCGGGCCATCCCGACGGCGTCACAGGCCGGATCGCCCTCGGCGCCCAGCAGCCGATCGATTTCCCCGCGCCCGCGGATCCCGCCCTCCGCGAGGACGGGAATCGAAACCCGCTCGCGGACCCGCCTGCAAAAATCCTCGTTCCAGGCGGGTTCGAAGTCGTAGAGGACGGACTCCAGTCGGTTGCCCGCCGCGACGAGCCGGCGTCGAAGGGGCCCCCCGAACGCCGCGTCGTACCCCTCCCGGAGCGCCTCCGACTCCCACGCCCGCTCGGGGTACTCCCCGCGGACGATGCTCATGTCCCAGACGACGGAGGTTCGAACGGGGACGACGGCGTCGTAGCCGATTCGCTCAAGCCGGCGGGCGATCTCGATTCCGTCCTGAAGGGAGAGCTTCCGGCGGACGGCGGGCGTCGCCGG
Organism: Saliphagus sp. LR7; assembly: GCF_003344565.1. Lineage (NCBI taxonomy): Archaea > Methanobacteriati > Methanobacteriota > Halobacteria > Halobacteriales > Natrialbaceae > Saliphagus > Saliphagus sp. LR7. The sequence goes on from NZ_QPND01000018.1 coordinate 37,718, forward strand.
CGTCTCCGCGGGTACTTTCGTGACCAGCGGGAGGTCCCCGGCGCGCTCGCGGATCTCGCTATGGACGACCTCGAGGAATCGCAGCCGTGCCTCGGGCGAGCCGCCGAACTCGTCGTCGCGGCGGTTGTAAAAGGGCGAGAGGAACTGCTGGACAATCCCCATGTTCGCGCCAGCGAGGTGGATCCCGTCGTAGCCCGCGTCGGCGGCGTATCCTGCCGCCCGGCCGAAGTCCGCCGCGAGGTCGTACACCTCCCCCGTGTCTAATAGTGATTAAGGGAATGATTTACCGAGGGACGGGGTAGAGTCGGTAATGGGTCGGCTCGACGATATCTCGATCGAAGAACTTCACGAACTCAAGGAACAAACAGAGGACGGGAAGCCGCGAGAACGCGTTCTCGCGGCGATCGGACGCAAGCAAGGCGATCAACTGGATACGCTGGCTGACCGCCATGGCGTTGTCGAGAAGACGATCCGCAACTGGCTCGATCGGTTCGAGGAGGAACCGATCGAGCAAGCTCCCTACGATGCTCCTCGACCGGGAGGCCCAGCCAAGATCGAAGGTGAGGACCGAGAGCAGTTGTTCGAACAATTGCAGGAGCCACCAACTGAACTCGGCTACGACCACCAAGCGTGGTTTCCGAAGCTCCTGCTGCACCACGTCAAAGAGGTGTATGGCGTCGAGTACAGCAATGCCTACGCGTACGAACTGTTGAACGAGGCCGGGCTGTCCTTGCGGACAGCACGGCCTCAACACCACGAAGCCGACCCCGAAGACAAAGCCGAGTTCCAGGCGACAGTCGAAAAAAACGGCCCGAACTGAGCGAGGAAACCGTCGTTGTTGTCGATCAGTTCACCAAGCACGTCGGGACCGTCCAACGACCTGGCTGGTACCCGATTGGCTCGAACCCAACTATCGAGACTGCAACGTCCTGGAAGTCGGTGACAGTGCTGGGCGCTGTCACCGACGACGGTGACAGCTTCTTTTGCTGGACGGACGAGAACCTCAACAGATTTCACGGGATTCGACTGCTGGAGGCGTTGCAAGAGCAATTCGGTGAAGAGTTAGTGGTGTTTCTTGACCGGGCAGGCTACTTCTGGGCGCGGGATCTCTGGGAGCACGTCAGCGGAGAACGAGCGACCGAAACTGTCGGAGACAGTTCGGTCGCGTGCGTCCGCGGTGACGATCTCGAAGTCTGGTATTTCCCCTCGAAGCTTCCCGAACTGAACGCAGTTGAAGGCTGCTGGGATCAGTTGCAAGAGTGGTTCAAGTATCGACTCGTTCCTGATCTCCCGACGCTGAAAGACTACATCTCACGAGGAGTGAACGCGATCAGCGAACCAAACATTTGGCCGTATCTTATTGGTAAAGAATCGTCCTAATCACTATAAGACGTGGGGATCGTACTCGAGGAACCCGGCCCGGTCGAGCGCCCGGAGCTGCCAGGGCGGGTCCGAGACCGCCAGTTGCTCGAGGTCGGGGTGCTCGCGTCGAAAGTCTGCGTGCCAGGTCTCCATCGAGCGCAGCCCACCGTGTTCGAGCTGGAGGAAGAGCCGCCCGCCCACGTCGTGGATCGCCTCCGTGAGTCGCGACAGCCGGGCGACGAACTCGGGGTCGTGGACCCGCGTCATCCCCGGCGCGGCACAGCCGCCCTCCCCCCGAACGATCGTCGCGCCCTGAAAGAGCAGGCCGACGCCCGACTCCGCGGCCGGGAGCAGCTCCTCGATCAACCGGTCTACGGCGTCGGGGCCGTTGCCGGCACACTCGAGCAGCGGTGCGCGATAGAGGCGGTTGGGCACCTCACTGCCGCCGATCTCGAGGGGGTCCTCGAGCGTTGCCATGACCCGTATTCCGGCGACGGCTACAAGAGCGTGCCGTCCAGGAGACCACCACCGCCATCCGGAGCCCTTTCAGCCACCCCGCCGTTCAGACGACCATGGCTCCGGTCACGCGGCTCGTTCTCGACGTACTGAAACCCCACGACCCCGGTGTCGTTCCCTTCACGGCCCGCCTCGGCGACGTAGAGGGGATCGACGCGGCGACCGCGACGGTCGTCGAGGTAGACGAGCGCGTCAAGACCCTCAGGGTTACCCTCGCGGGCGAGGATCTCGACCTCGGGACGATCCGCGAGGAAGTCGAGGACCTGAGCGCGTCGGTCCACTCGATCGATCAGGTCTCCTGTGGCTCGCGAACCGTCGAGGACCCCCTGCTGGGCGAGTGAGGATGTCGGACCGACTCGCGAGGGTTCGGCGCGTCATAGAGAAGGGCGAGGTCCGGTCGATCTCCCGGCGGTACTTCATCTCGAACGGGTTCGACGGCACGCTCACGAGCATCGGCGTCGTCGTCGGCGCCTACCTCTCGGGGATCGACCAGGGACTGACCGTGGTCGCTATCGGTCTCGGGGCGGCCGTCGGCCTCGGCACCTCGGGCGTCTGGAGCGTCTGGGAGATCGAACGCGCGGAGGGCCTCGCCGAGCGCGAGCGGATCGAACGCGCGATGCTGACCGAACTCGGAGACACACGCCTCCAGCGCGAACACCGAACGGCCCGGGTCGTCCACGCCACCGCGAGCGCGGCCGGGCCAGTGCTCGCGGTCGTACTGACCCTCGTGCCGCTCGCACTCGAAGGTGTGCTTCTGACGATGGGACAGGCCGTCCTGGCGTCGCTTCTCGTCGGGATCACGATCCTCGCTGGGTTCGGCGTCTACCTCGCCTCGATCTCCGGCCAGCAGGTGTACTGGGCGGCAATCCGGATGGCGCTGGCGGGGGTCGTCGTCGCCGCGATCAACGTCTTCCTGCCGGGGTGAGACCGTCACTTCTCGACGACGAGCAACGCCACGCGCTCACGGACCAGGTCCTCGAAAACCGCGTCGGTTGCCGCCCGTTCGGCCGCCGTGATCTCGAAAAAGCGCTCGATGGTCGCCTCGTCGCCCCCCATCGCCTCCCGATCTCCGACGAACGCGTCGAGCCCCCCCAGGTCCGTGAGCGCCCCGGCCTCGTCGCCGCCGTCGATCAGAACCACGGCGTCACACTCGCCCTCTCCCACGCCCATCTCGAGGGCGCGGTCGATCTGCCTGCGTCCGGCGGCGTACAGCAGGATCTCGACCGCGCGGTCGCGGGCGATGGCCTCCTTGCGGGCGATCGCTCGGTCGGCGAGTTCGACCGCCCGCCGGAGGTGGGCCTCTCCGGCGACGTAGCGGGCGTCGAACGCCTGTATCGTCGCGCCGTGGGTGTCGCCGATCTCGCCGAGCCGGGCGACGAACCGATCGAGGTCGTCGATCGAGAGCCGACAGGGCAGTAGCTCCATCAGAAGTCACCGAGGTCCGCCTGGCTCTCGGGGAACTCCTCGTCGGCGCGGGCGTCGGAGTCGGGCGCCTCCCGGGCCTCGACGACCGGCTCGACGCCCTCCATCGAGGGGTCCTCGCGGCCCGCGTTCTCGAGGACGGTCTCTGCGGTCTTCGCCCCCTGGAGCGCCCCGAGAACGACGCCCTTGTCGGCGTTTCTGAGCGCCGCGGGGGTCTCGATCCCAGCGGCGTACAGCCGGCGGGCACGCTTGCGGCCGACCCCCCGAACCGAGACGAGTTCGAGCAGTTCCTCGCCGACTCCGTGTTCGACCCGGGCACGGGCCTCCCGGACGGCGACGGTCCACTCGCTTCCGATCTCGCTCGCGAGCGACTCCGCCGCGCCCAGGAGCCACTCCGCGGTGTCTACCTTCCCGCGGAGGTCGCCCGGGCCGATGCCGTACCGATCGGTGAGTTCTCCCTCGTCGTCCTCCTTTGCCCAGTCCTCGAGGAGCCTGCCGGTCTTCAGGGCCGCGAGCCAGTCCTCGAAGCGGTCGTCCTCGAACTCGCTCGGCGCCTCGCCCAGCAGTTCTGCCTCGCGCTCGTAGTAGATCTCGCCGAACAGTTCGTCCTCGCCCGAGCGGAGGTAAAGCTCGTACATATCCGGCGTTCGGGAGATGAGCTGGTAGAGCCCGAAGGCGGTCGGGCGCTCCTCTGTGTCCTCCAGGCCGTGGACGATCGTCGCGGCGCTCATCGGGTCGAGGTAGAGCCGCGAGACGGTGTGGCCCAGGCTCGTGGCCCGCAACTCCTCGTCGCTGTCGAGTTCGGAGGCGGGGGTGAACGCCCCGCCAGCGTCGCTCTCCACCTCCCCGTTCCCATCCTCGCCCTCGGGTCCGCGCTCGACGAAGTCGTTGGACTCGAGGTAGGCCAGGACGGTGTCGGTCACCGTCTCGAGGCGGCCCGGTTCGGCCGACTGGCTCGCATAGAGGGTCTCCTCCAGGAACGCGAGCAGGCCCTCGCGGGTCCGGGCGAAGCCCGAGGCGATCGTCGCGAGCACGTGGGTCCGAAGCGCGGGCTCGGCCGCGAGCTTCGAGCGCACGGGTTCGGGATCGGCCCAGACGTAGCGGTCGAACAGCTCGTCGCGCTCGTCGTGGCCCTTCGCGAGCAACACGGCCTCGCCGTAGGGGTCGAGGCCAGGACGGCCCGCCCGCCCCATCATCTGGTGGACCTCGAGGACGTCGAGGGGAGCCATCCCGCCCGCGGTCGGGTCGTACCGGCGCCAGTCCCGGACGATCACGCGCCGGGCGGGGGTGTTGACGCCGGCGGCGAGGGTCGGCGTCGCCGAGATAACCTTGAGCAAGCGCTCGCGGAAGGCGTCCTCGACGGCGCTTCGCTGGCTGCTCGAAAGGCCCGCGTGGTGGAAGGCCGCGCCGCGCTCGACGCAGTCGGCGAGATCCGCGCTGGTCTCCGTGTCGCTTCCCTCGCGGATTCCCTCGGCGAGGTCCTCTAGCTCCGCGCGCTCGTCGTCGTCGAGTTCCCGGTCGGTGACCGCTCCCAGCCGGTCGGCGGCGGACTCGGCGTTGCGCCGCGAATTGACGAAGACGAGCGAGGAACCGCCCTCGCTGACGATGTCGCCGACGAGCGCCGCCTCCTGGCTCTCGTTTCCGGAGACCGCCACCTCCCGACCGTCGCCGTCTGCGAACTCGATCGCCGACCCGTAGTGGACCCCCGTCCGGAGGTCGATCGGCCGCCAGTCGGTCTCGACGAGTTCGGCGTCGAGCCAGTCGGCCATCTCCCCTGCATTACCGACCGTCGCCGACAGCGCGACGACCTGGAGGGCCTCGTTCAGCCGGCGCAGTTTCGCGAGGGTCACCTCGAGAGTCGGCCCCCGACTCCCGTCGTTGATGAGGTGGACCTCGTCGCTGACGACGCAGGTCAGGTCCGTCAGCCAGGAGGCGCCGTTTCGCACGAGCGAATCGACCTTCTCGCTGGTCGCGACGATGACGTCCCTTTCGGTGAGCCAGTCGCTCGTCGACTCGTAGTTGCCCGTCGCGACCCCCACGTCGATCCCGAACGCGCCGTAGGCTTCGAACTCCTCGCGTTTCTCGCTGGCGAGTGCGCGAAGCGGAACGATGTACAGCGCCGTCCCCCCTCGTTCGATCGCCGACAGCATCCCCAGGGCGGCGATCATCGTCTTCCCGCTTGCGGTCGGGACGGCGGCGACGACGTTCTCGCCCTCCGTGATCCCCGCCTCGACGGCCTCGGCCTGTGGGGGATACAGCTCCTCGATCCCCTCCCCTCGGAAGTGCTCGACCGCGCCGTCGGGCAGCCCCGACAGCTCCTCGACGTTCATCGTCCGCGATAGGGCCGTGATCGGGTTTAAACTGTCGTCTGCGTCGCCAGGACTGGCCGCGGTTTCCGGCCCTGGATCGGGTCCGAAACAGCGGCCGACTTGCCCGCGGTTGTGTTACAGACAGGCTCTACGCGTATCGACCAGCAGAAGAAGGATTATGGATCAACGAGAAGAACGCTCGTGTATGTCTTCACCCGCGCAACAGGTGAGTGACCTTTGAGGAACACGAACCGCGCAGGCCGTCGGAACAGTGATTATTCTCAGCATAGGTGCATATACTCTGGTGTACGATACCGGGATGTTCGCTCTCATTAGCGGTATCATTTACATTACTGTTGGACTGTTGATGTTGTATGATCTGCTTGCCAAGTAACCGTCGGAGTGCGTAACCTTTGGCGTAAGAGTGCTGACGTAGTGGAATACGTTCGCATCTGGGTAGAACGTTGGGAGGGAGTTTATCGACCAACAGAGATGGCTCTCGTTACGTACAGGCAATAATCACTAGAACCAAACACAACATAAATATGATTCATCGCTTTCTACCGAGATGACGCAGTCGTAGCCGTCGCATATAGCGCATCTACAGACTTTTATTTATACTGGCATCAAGACCGGAGTGTGACCGAGCACCCGCGCACAATCACGTGGTCACGTAGCGCGTCGGCGTCAACGCTCGGTAGACTCTGTCTGTACCTTCAGGCCGGTTTTTTCGGCGGACTGACGCTACTGGTAGTTGCACTGGGAGCCACAGTGCTCGTTCTCTTTGGGGTAAACGGCGCGTACGGACGACTCGCGCTGTTCGTCTTGCTCTTGCTGATCGGTGGACCCTTCTCGCTGCTTTACTTGCTCCCGCTGGTCACCGACAATATGGCCCGCTCCTCGATACGAGCGTGGGCGGACCGCACGGGTTACGATCGGCTCCGCCCGCTCCCCGTGGCAGTGAGCGTCCTCGCTAGTACGGGCATGATCGTCGGCTCGGTTGCGGTGTCTCCGATGGCCTTGCTTGCGTTGTTCGTAGTGGTCCCGTTCGGGACGTCGATCGGCATGCAGTTGACGAACTCCCGTGGCGAGATCGATCACGAGAGGGGAACGGTTCGCGTAAACGAGCAGTCATTCGACCTCGAGGAACTCGCAGCCATCGACGTCCACCGCGTGCCGTGGACGGAAACCATTGTTCTCCGGCCGTCATACGCAACTAAAAGGCGAGGGGTGACGGCACCGGGGTACGTCTCGATGCCCCGAGACGTCTACGAAGAGGCCCGGCCGCTGCTTGAGGCCGCCGCGAGTGAGACGGAGCAGACGACTCAACAGAGCCGGACCGAACGCGTCGTCCTCGCCATCTTCGGCGTCGGCGCGCTCATCGGTGCAGTCGGCGCCGCGTTTCTCGGATTCGAGCAAGGGGGCGACGCGCGCGTAATCCTCTCCTATGTTGCCCTTGTGGCCGGCTGCTTCGGGATCGGATTCCTCACGCTGGCCGCTCGAGAACGATGACGCTGCCCGCCCAGACCGTTTTGTGGATCCCTCACCGACGAGCTATTCTCCGAATCTCTCCGATTCGACACTCCTAACGCGTATTGATCTGTTCTTCTCTGTCCTCCTGAAATGGTACGTTCGCACTCCAATCTAACCCGGGAGCCGTCGCGTGGATACTCGTCTCTCCGTGCTGTATCGGTCACCAGTCGGCAAAAGAGATCGGCCGGTCGTGAAGCGCAGCGATTCCGTCGGCGGGCGAGCCGTGCGTCGTGACGTGTGGGTGTTCCCGAACCTCACATCGCGCCGCCCATGCCGCCCATACCGCCCATGCCACCCATGCCGCCGGGTGCGCCGCCGGGACCGCCCTCGTCGTCGCCCTTGTCCGTCGAGAGGTCGCCCGCGGAGATGATGTCGTCGATCTTGAGCACGAGGTTCGCGGCCTCCGTGGCACTCGAGACGGCCTGATCCTTCGCGTGGGCGGGCTCGACGACGCCGGCGTCGAAGGTGTCGACGACGTCGCCGCTGAAGACGTTCAGGCCCGCACGGACCTGGCCATCCTCGTGGGCCGCACGCAGGTCGACGAGGGTGTCGATCGAGTCGAGACCGGCGTTCTCGGCGAGCACGCGCGGGACGAGTTCGAGGGCGTCGGCGAACGCCTCGACGGCGAGCTGTTCGCGTCCCGAGACGCTGTCGGCGTAGTCACGGAGCCGGGAGGCGAGTTCGACCTCGACGGCGCCGCCGCCGGCGAGCACGCGACCGTCGGAGACCGTCTGGGCGACGACCTCCAAGGCGTCGTTGACGCCGCGCTCGAGCTCGTCGGCGACGTGCTCGGTCGAGCCCCGAAGCAGGAGGGTGACGCCGTGGCCGCCCTCGCCCTCGACGTAGAACAGCTCGTCTTCCTCGTCGCGGGTGACCGAGCCCGAGCCGAGAACGTCCTCGCTCGCGCTCTCGAGATCGGAGACGATCGTCGCGCCCAGCACCTCCGAGAGGAACTCGAGGTCGGACTTCTTGGCGCGGCGAACCGCCAGAATACCCTCCTTGGCGAGGTAGTGCTGTGCGAGGTCGTCGATCCCCTTCTGGCAGAAGACGACGTCGGCGTCCAGGTCGACGATCCGCTGGACCTTCTCCTGTAGCTGTTCTTCCTCGCGGTCGAGGAACTGCTGGAGCTGGTCGGGGTCGGTGACCGAGACCTCGGTGTCGACGTCGGCCTCCTCGACCTCGATCGGGTCGTTGAGCAGGAGGACCGACGCGTCCTCGACGGAGGTCGGCATGTCGTCGTGGACCGGGTCCTTGTCGATGATGCCGCCCTCGAGGAGTTCGCTCTCGCCGGCCGACTGGCCGGTCTGGGTCTCGATGTTGAGGAATTCGAGGTCGACGACGTTCCCGCCGTCTTCTTTCTCGACGGTGACCGCCGAGACGGCGTCGACGATGAGTTCGGCGAGGTGTTCTTTGTGCTGTTCTGCCCCCTTGCCGGTCATCGAGGTCTCGGCGGTCTTGCGGATGAGCTCCTCGTCGTCGGCGTCGATCCCCTCGGCGATGTCTCCGATCTCCTCGCGGGCCTGCTCGCTGGCCATGTGAAAGCCCTTGATGATCGCCGTCGGGTGGATGTCCTGTTCGATGAGATCCTCGGCGTTCTTGAGGAGTTCCCCCGCGATCGAGACGGCCGTCGTCGTGCCGTCACCGGCCTCGTCCTCCTGGGTCTGGGCGACCTCGACGATCATCTCGGCGGTCGGGTTGTCGATGTCCATCTCCTCTAAGATGGTGACGCCGTCGTTCGTGATGGTGACCGAGCCCATCGAGTCGACGAGCATCTTGTCCATCCCCTTCGGACCGAGCGTGGAGCGAACGGACTCCGCGACCGCGCGTGCGGCGCTGATGTTGTAGTCCTGGGCGTCCTGGTCCTTGACGCGCTGGGAGTCCTCGCTCATCACGATCATCGGCTGTCCCTGTTGCATTCGCTGGCTCATGGTCAGCCGACTCATTGATTGTCCTTCTATATAAAAATACCTAATCCGGCCCACCGGAAACGGTCGGAGATGCGATCCTTCAGGGTCAGAAACCACCCGACTGCGGCCCCCCGTTCCCGGTTGTGTGTGGAGAGGTAACACGATTCATGGCGAGGAGCCGGCGCCGTGCTAGCGCCGTCTTTAAGTCAACCCCCTGTCGAGGAGGGGAACACCTATCCCGACGCCGCCGGAGGTCCCACGCATGTCTCCGTCGGATCTCCATGCGGCGGCCGAGACGGCCATCGGCCAGTGCATGAACGTCGAAGCGGGCGAATCGTGCGTGATCGTCACCGACGACGACCGCGAGCCGATCGGCGAGGCCCTCTATGAGGTCGCAAGCGAGGTCACCGACGACAGCGTGATCGCGCGCTACCCGCCCGGCGAAACCCACGGCGGCGAACCGCCCGAAACGGTGGCGGCGGCGATGGCCGACGCCGACGTCGTCCTCGCGCCGACGACCAAGAGCATCACCCACACGCGGGCGCGGACGAACGCCACCGACGCCGGCGCCCGGGTCGCGACCCTTCCGGGGGTCACCGAGTCCGTGTTCACCACGGGACTGGCCGCCGACTACGAGTCGATCGCGAGCCACTGCGAGGCCGTCCTCGAGCAGGTCGCGGGCGCAAGCGAGATCCGGGTCACGACCGAGCGGGGCACCGACATCACGTTCGACGTCACGGGTCGTTCGTTCCTCTCGGACACCGGCATCGTCCACGAGCCCGGCTCCTCCTCGAACCTCCCCGCCGGCGAGGTGTTCGTCAGTCCCGTCTCCGCCGACGGCCGCTACGTCGTCGACGGGACGATGCGCCCCTACGACCGCCTGGAGGGGAGAGAGCTGACCTTCGAGGTCGAGGACGGTCTCGTTACCTCGATCTCCGACGACGAGATCCGCGAGACGGTCGAGAACGCCGCCGAGGAGGTCGGCGACGCGGCTTACAACCTCGCCGAGCTGGGCATCGGTACCAACGTCGCGGTCACCGAGCTGGTCGGCAGCGTCCTCTTAGACGAGAAGGCGGCGGGCACGGTCCACATCGCGCTCGGCGACGACGCCGGGATCGGCGGCGACGTCGAGGCCCCGATCCACTTGGACGGCATTATCCGTGACCCCACGGTGTACGCCGACGGCGAGGAGATCGACCTCCCCCGACCAAACCCGTAGATCGTCCCGAACGGTCCGGGCGCGAGGCGGGAGCCGGCGAACGAGAGTCGATACCCCCTTGGTGGTCGCCCCCGACGCTCCCGGCATGACCACGGACGCAGCCGTCGATGCGGTCGTCCTCGACGTCGACGGCGTCGTCGTCGACGTCGCCGACTCCTACCGGCGGGCGATCGTCGAGAGCGTCGAGGCCCGCCACGGGCGAACGATTCGAAAAGGCGATATACAGGAGTTCAAAGATGCCGGCGGGTTCAACAACGACTGGGACCTCGCGAGCGCCGCCGCCCTCTACGTGCTCGCGACCGAGGAAGGCTATCGCGACTCGATCGACGACTATACGGACCGGATTTCCGGGGCGGGCGGCGGGCTCGAGGCCGCCGAATCGGTCGTCCGGGAGTCACTCGGCGCGCGGGCGTTCCGGCGGATCGAAGGCCGGTGGGACCGGGCCGCGCTGCGGGACGTCTTCCAGCAACTGTACCTCGGCGAGGAGCTCTACCGGGGTCTCGAGGGCGGCGAGCCCGATCCCGACCTCGCGGGGCAGGGGTTCATCCACGACGAGCCGGTGATCCTCGAACCCGAAACCCTGGAGGCCCTCGCGTCCTACGATGTCGGGGTCCTCACGGGCCGGCCGGCCGCCGAGGCCGAGATTGCGCTCGATCGGGCAGGGCTCTCCGTCCCCGAGGATCGACGGTTCACGATGGACGACTGGGACGAGGGGAAACCACACCCCCGGGCGCTGCTCGCTCTCGCCGAACGGTTCGGCGCCGACCGGACGGTGTTCGTCGGCGACACCTTAGACGACGTCCGGACCGCGGTCAACGCGACCGAGGCCGACTCCGGGAGGACCTACGAGGGGATCGGCGTCCTCACCGGCGGGCTGGCCGGCGAGGCGGGCCGAGAGGCCTTCGAGAGCGCGGGCGCGGCGGCCGTCCTCGAGTCGGTCAACGACCTCCCCGAGTTCCTCGAGGGCTACTGACGCGCGGAGGGGGGCTCGGTGGCCGCCGGCGGCTCCGACGACCGGGAGAGGTCGTAGGCGTTCCACAGGTCCCGGAAGAAGGGGCGGGGGTCGTCGGCGACGAGGTAGTCAAAGCGGGGGGAAGCAAGGATCGAGCCCGCGACCTCCCGGAGGGCGGCCGGGAACGACGGCCTCTCGACGAGTTCGAACTCGTCTCTGAGCACCGACCGGAGGTAGAGCAGTTCCCCCCGGAGCAGGTGGCCGCCGATCCCGACCTCGTAGTCGGGTTGGGAGACGGCCTCGCCGCGGGCGAGGCGCCAGTAGTCGGCGGGGAAGTCCGCACCCGCCCGGACGGTAAACGGCAGCGACGACCAGAAGCGGGGGTTGACCTCCATCAACCTGAACTCGCCGTCCTCGTCCCGGAGGAACTCGACCATCGCGAGCCCGTGCCACTCGAGGGCGTCGAGCAGCGTCCGGCCCGCCTCCTCCAGGGCGGGAATCCGGACGGACTCGCGGTAGGCGCTGGGGCCGCCGGCGTAGGTCCAGCCCCGGCGCTGGCGGTGCTGGAAGGTCGCGACCGCCTCCCCCTCGTCGTACAGCGCGAAGAAGCCGTACTCGTCGCCGGGGACGTACTCCTGGAGCAGGGGGACGTGGTGCATCTCCGCCGTGATCGCCGCGGCGTCGGGCGGGCGCCCCGAGGAGAGATACGACGTCGAACACGAGGAAAGACAGCTCGCGGGGTCGAGCCCGTCGATGTAGGCGCCGGCAAGGATCGAATACCGAGGTTTGACGATCCACTCGCGGTTCCAGTCGATTCCCTGTTGGATGCCCGCCACGGCGGCCCCGCCGTCGGGTCGCCCGCCGCCGTCGGTCGCGGCTCCCTCCTCGAGGAGTCGGGTTTCGGGGAAGGCGACGTCGTGGTCGGCCGCGACCTCGAACAGTCGCCGACGATCCTGGACGCGCGAAAGCGTCTCGAGGTCGGGCCAGGGGGTGGCGACATGGGGTGTGAACTCCTCGCGGTGGGCCGCGAGGACGTAGACGTCCTCCTCGCGGACGGGGACGATCGTGGCGACGTCGGGGCGGGTCGAAAGCTCCAGCAGGGCGTCCTTGTAGGCGAGCAGGTCCTCGTGGGGCGAGGGGACCACGACGGTCTCGTCGCAGTACGCAGAGTAAAACGACGGCGTCCCCTCGTCTTCGGAGACGGCGATCGTGTGGACGCCGCGGCCCCCCAGCGAGCGCAGACAGGCGACCGAGCTCGGCGCGGAGATCGCGGGAACGACGACGGCTCGGCGCTCGGTCCGGACGGTCGAACTCATCGCCGGACGTGCACCGCCCTCCGGTAATGTTAAGCCGTATCTAACGCGAGCCGGGCCAGCGACCAGCCGGCGATCGGCCTCCCTTCGACCGCCCCGGTCCCGAGATCTCTGGCGTAGAGGGTCCGAGTCGTCGGCCGGATCAGCGCGGACAGCGGCGGTCGCGTGTCGGGGAGAACCGGTTAGCACAGCGGCTCGTCGAGGACGTCGCCGAAGGCGGTGACGTACGGACGGTCGGCGTACTCCCGACGGACCGCGGCCAACAGCTCCCGGCGGGCGTCGAGGGCCCGCTCGTGGGGAACCGCATCGACGATCCGGACGTGATCGGGCGCCGGCGAGACGACCGTCGCGGCGATCGCCTCGCGCCCGCAGGCGGCGACGTCGGCGTGGGACCGCCGCTCGGGTTCGCGAGGCACCACCGGTAGAACCTCGCTCCTGAAGACGCAACCGCCCGGCGCTGGCGCCCCGGCTACTTTTGGCCGTCCCGGGCGTACGCGTGGGTCATGGCCAGAGACCCGCCGGCCCGCGCCGACCTCCCCGGCGAACCGACCTCGCCGTGGCTCGCGACGACGAGATCGCCGGGCTACGACCCCCTCGAGAGCGACGTCCGGGTCGAGGTCGCCGTCCTCGGCGGCGGCATCGCCGGGCTCTCGACGGCCCACGAACTCCGCGAGCGGGGCCACGCGGTCGCCGTCGTCGAACGCGACGAGCTCGCGGCCGGAATCACCGGGAAGACGACCGCGAAGCTGACGAGCCACCACGGCCTGAAGTACGACCGCCTGCGCCGCGAGTTCGGCCCCGACACCGCCCGGACGTACGCCGCGGTCAACGAGCGCGCGATCGACACGGTCGAGGAGCGCGTCGCCGACTGGGACGGCGACTTCGGCTTCCGGCGGCTCCCGAACTACGTCTACGGCGACGGCCGGGACGCGATCGAACGCGAGGTCGCGGCCGCGAGCGAGGCCGGCCTCGACGCGTCGTTCGTCACCAGCGTTCCCCCGTTCGACCGGGCGGCGTGTGGCGTCCGGGTCGACGACCAGGCCTGTTTCCATCCCCGGCAATACCTGCTCGAACTCGCCGACCGCCTCGCCGGACGAAGCGGCACGGAGCTGTTCGAACACACTCGAGTCACGGGGATCGAGCCGGGATCGCCGTGTCGGATCGAGACGACCGTCTCGCCGGAATCGCGGGCCGACGGCGACGGGCCGGGGGAGCCCCACACGGTCCTCGCCGACCGGGTCGTCGTCGCGACCGGCGCGCCGATCCTCGATCGGGCGGGCTACTTCGCGCGGCTCCACCCGAAGCGCTCCTACGTCCTGGGGATCCGCCTCGACGGCAGGTACCCGGAGGGGATGTACTACGACGCGGGCGAGCCCTACCGGTCGGTCCGGCCCCACCGCGACGGCGAGGGCGACCTCCTGCTGGTCGGCGGCGAGAACCACAAGACCGGTCAGGGCGGCTCGACGGCGGAGCGCTATCGCCGGCTCGCGGCATGGGCCCGCGAGCGCTTCCCCGTCGAATCGATCGACTACCGGTGGTCGACCCAGGACTACGTCCCCGCCGACGGCCTCCCGTTTATCGGTCGGCTTGGCATCGGCACGGGCGAGATCTCGGTGATTACCGGCTTCGGCGGCTGGGGGATGACGACCGGCGTCGCCGCCGGGGAGTTACTCGCCCGCGAGATCGACGGCGAGCAGGTTCGAGAGCTCGAGCCCTTCGACCCGCTCCGGGCGACACCGAAGGCGTCGCTCCCCACGGTTCTCACCGAGGGCGCCGACAGCGCGGGCCAGTTCGCGACCGACTGGGCGCGGGCGCTGCTCGCGGACGACGGCGAGCCGATCGAGCCCGGCGAGGGCCGGGTCGTCCGCCGGGGCTCGAAACCGATCGCCGTCTCCCGGAGCGAGGACGGCGAGCTCAGGGCGGTGTCGGCGGTCTGTACCCACATGGACTGTCTCGTCGACTGGAACGATGGCGAGAACAGCTGGGACTGTCCCTGTCACGGTTCGCGATTTTCCCCCGACGGGCGGGTGCTCGAGGGGCCGGCGAGCGATGACCTCCCCCCGCGGGAGCCCGACGGCTAACTCCAGCCGCCGAGTCCCGGATACTCCGCGATGACGCCGTCGACGCCCGCCCGCTCGAGGTCGTCGAACTGGAGCCAGCTCGTCGCGGTCCAGGCGTTTACCGCCCGCCCCTCCTCGTGGGCGACGGCGACGAGATCGGCCGTCGAGGGCGTTCCGACGACCGCGGCGATCGGCGGATGGATCGCCTCGCAGTCGTAGCGGCGAGCGACCTCCAGTCCCGCCTCGAGATCGGGACCGGGGAGGACGGCCGCCTCTCCGCCGCCGGCCGCCCGCAGCGCCGCGAGCGCGCCCTCACAGAACGACGAGAACAGGAGGTCGCCCTCGAACCCACGACAGTCGGCGAGAACGCGCTCGACGAACGGCGCCCACAGCCGGCGGCGCTCGCCGCGTTCGCCCGCCGACAGGGCCTCGCCCGGTCGCCGATCGGGGGTTCCGGGACTCTTCAGTTCGACGTTGACCCCCGCAGTCGAGGGGAGCGCCTCGAGGACCTCCACGAGCGTGGGGACGGTCCGGCCGCTCTCCAGAACCTCCGCGCCCCGGACCCTCTCGAGGGGCTGGTCGCAAACGAGCCCCTCGCGATCTGTCAGCGGACGGCCGTCGCGGGGCTCGTCGCCCTCGAGGCGGTCGTCGTGGAAGACGACTGGCGTCCCGCAGGCGGCAGGCCGGACGTCGAGTTCGACGGCATCGGCGCCGGCCTCGATCGCGCCCGCGAGGGCGGCGACGGTGTTCTCGGGCGCGCTCCCGGCGAACCCGCGGTGAGCGATGACGGCAGCCATGAGAGGGGGAACGCGTCCGGAGGGTTTGTGGTCACCGTTCGGGACCGGATCTTCGGGGCCGAGGGTTGATGGCGGTGGCCGCGGTAGCCTCCGTATGGACGACTCCGTCAGCGACGAGGGCGACGGCGCCGAGGACGTCGACCTCGACTCGATCGAGGCGGACCTGGATCGGGCCACTGACCTCGAGACGGCGGAGGCGATCGAGGTGCTCCGGGAGGCGAAGGGCGACCTCGAGACGGTCCGCGGGGATCCCGCGGTCGACACGGGGCGCCGCGAGGAACTCGAGAACCGCCTCGACCAGCGCATCCGCGAGATCGACGAACGCGACGCCTACGACGGCGGTCTGGGTGCCTCGATGAACCCCGAAGACGACGAAGCGCCGTAGCTCCTCGAAATGAGGCGAACGGAGGAACCGGCCGCGAGGAGTTAGGCGCCGGCCGACTCGAGGGCGTCCTCGATGTTCTCTCGCTGGGTGACGCCGACGAAGCGCTCGACGACGCCGTCGTCGTTCTCGATGATCAGCGTCGGCAGCGACCGGACCTGGTACTCGTTCGCGACGTCCTGTTTCTCGTCGACGTTTACCTTCTCGACTTCGAACCGGCCGTCCCAGTCTTCCTCTAGCTCCTCGAGGATCGGGTCCTGGGTCTTGCAGGGGCCACACCAGTCCGCGTAGAAGTCCTTGAGCGTAACGGTCATGCAGTGCATCGCTACTTCCCACGCGTCGCGCATAAGGGTTTCCCACCGGCGTGAGACCGTTGCGAAAGGTTTAGTGGAGCACGGCCGGTAGGGGTGGTATGGACAGAGGACAGAACAGTGGCGGACTGATGTCCAGTGCCGGACTCGTCCGCTACTTCGACAGCGAGGACTCGAACGCGATCCGGATCGACCCCAAATCGGTGATCGCCTTCGGCGTCCTGATCGGTCTGCTCGTCCAGCTTCTGACGTTCGTCTCCTGATCCGGCCGGCTTCCGCGCCGGTTTCGTCCCGTCGGAGTCGCCGGACCGACCGCGGCCGTCGCCCATATGTCGTTCCCCGACGAATCCTCCGTATGACCGACTCAGACGGACGGCTTCCGGAATCGACCCGTCCGGGCCGGAGCGTCCTGACCGTCGCCGACGAGGCCTCGACGATAGCGTTCTACCGCGACGTGATCGGCCTCGACGTTCTCGCCCGCGAGCCCGCGGTACTCGGCGCCGACGGGACGCCGCTGCTGGAGGTGCGCCACGACGCGGACGCTCGACCGCGCCCGCGGGAGGCCGCCGGCCTCTTTCACAACGCGTTCGTGCTCCCCGATCGGGCGGCACTCGGCGACGCGCTCGCCCGGATCCGCGACCGGGGCGCGCTCTCCGGGGCGTCCGACCACGGCGTCAGCGAGGCGCTGTACTGCCGGGATCCCGAGGGAAACGGCGTCGAACTCTACCGGGACCGTCCCCGCGAGGAGTGGCCCCGCGACGACGACGGGATCCGGATCGGCTCCTGGCCCCTCAACGTCGAGGCGCTCGCCGCCGACGCCGACGGAGAGGCGTCCGACCGGGTTCCGGCCGGAACCCGGCTGGGCCACGTCCACCTCGAGGTGACCGCGATCGACCGAGCCCGGGAGTTCTACGCGGAGACGCTGGGGTTTTCGGTCGTGGACTCCTCCCCGTCGGCGCTGTTTCTCGCCGCCGGCGACTACCACCACCATCTGGGGCTGAACGCCTGGAACGGCCGGTCGGCGCCGGCCGAAAGCGGTGCCCGCGGGCTCGCGTGGTTCGAACTGGTCGTCCCGGACGGCGCCGTCGAGGGGGTTCGACGCCGTCTCGACGCCGCCGGCGCCGCGACCTCGACCCGCGGGGACGGGTTCGAGGTCGTCGATCCCGACGGCATCCGGCTCCGAATCGTCGCCGAGTCGGAGGCGGGCGACCCCGGGAAGCCGTGACGCGACGCTTTTGACGTCCCGATCCGTACCCGGACCATGGCCCCGACCGCCGGCGTCGTCGCCGTCCAGGGCAACGTCGCGGAGCACGTCCGCGCGATCGAGCGCGCGGGAGCGGCAAACGGGGTCGACGTGACGGTCCGCGAGATCCGCGGGTCGGGGACCGTCCCCGACTGCGATCTACTCGCCCTTCCCGGCGGGGAGTCGACGACCATCTCGCGGCTGATCCACGAGGCGGGCATCGCCCCCGAGATCCGGGCCCACGTCGAGGCCGGGAAACCGTTGCTCGCGACCTGTGCGGGCCTGATCGTCGCCTCGCGGGACGCCGCCGACCCGCGCGTCGAGACCCTCGACCTCCTCGACGTCCGCGTCGAACGCAACGCCTTCGGCCGCCAGCGCGACAGCTTCGAAGCCGACCTCGACGTTGCCGGGCTCGACGAGCCGTTCCCCGCGGTCTTCATCCGGGCGCCCGCGATCGGCGAGGGTAACACGGATTGTGAGGGCGACGGAGACGCCGGCGGGCCGGAGACCCTGGCGCGGTGGGACGGCCGGCCCGTCGCCGTCCGCCAGGGGCCGATCGTCGCCACCGCCTTCCACCCCGAACTCACGGGCGATCCACGGCTCCACGCGCTCGCCTTCTTCGAGTCGTAGGGAGGGTTTTTCCCCCTCGCCCCCGTCGGTCGCCGTATGAACGCATCAATCGACGCCGTCCGGGTCGCCGGGACCCCCCAGGGGCCGGTTCCGGTGCTCGTCCTCGCGGTCGACGGCGAGGAGGACGTGGTCCCCATCTTCATCGGTCCCGAGGAAGCGACGAGCATCGCCCGGGGGTTGGAGGCCGAGGACATCGGCCGGCCGCTGACCCACGACCTCCTCCTGGACGTGATGGAGGAGATGGGCGGCCGGATCGACCGGATCGTCGTCAGCGAGATCAAGGAGGGCGAGGAGGGCGGGACCTACATCGCCGACCTCCACGTCGACACGCCGCGGGACTCGGTGGTGATCGACGCCCGCCCCAGCGACTCGATGGCGCTTGCCGCCCGGACGAACGCGCCGATCGAGGTCGCCGAGCCGGTCTTCGAGAGCGGCCGCGAGGAACGCGAGAAGTTCGACGAACTCGACGACATCCGGGACGTTCAGGGCGGACCCGCGGGAGCAGGAGCGGGTGAGCCGTAGATGGACCGGACGATCGAGGAGCTGTTCGCGGTCATCGAGGACCGACGAGAGACCCTTCCCGATGACTCCTACACCGCCTCGCTGCTGACCCACGAGAAAGGCGAGAACGCCGTCCTCGAGAAACTCGGCGAGGAGACCACCGAACTCGTCCTCGCGGCCAAAGACGACGACGAGAGCGAGATCGCCGCCGAATCGGCCGACATCGTCTACCACCTGCTCGTCCTGCTGGCGATGAAGGGCATGGATCTCGAGGCGCTGGAGGCCGAACTCGAGGCTCGGCGTTAGGGTCAGGAATCGAAGCCGCTGATCAGCGTGACGAGCCACTGAGCGGGGTCCGCGCGGTCGCGGACCTCGACGCGGACCACCCACTTGACCCACTGGAACCCCCGTCGGCCGGGCGCAACGAGCCGGACGGGCGCGCCGTGGCCGTGGCTCAGGGCCTCGCCGCCGACGCGGGTCGCGAGCAGGGCGTCGCGAGCCTCCCCGATCGGGAGCGTCCAGCGATAGCCGGTGACCGAGACGAACCGGACGTGGGAGGCCCCCTCGAGCGCCCCCGCGTCATCGAGCAGGTCGCCGACGCGGACCCCCTGCCACTCCTGGACGGTGTACCAGCCGCTCGTACAGTCGAGGAGCGCGTGCCGGGTCGCGTCGGGCTCGACCGACTCGAGTTCGATGGGGTCGGCGACGAGGCCCGAAACCGCGAGACTCCAGGCCTCGGGGTCGATCGGGGCGGGGTCATCGGCGACCCATGACGTCACCGGAAAGGTCCCGTTGCCCTCGCCTGTGGCGGGCCGGGAGCCCGTAAAGCGGCGCTCGTCGCCGCCAGTGCCGAGAACGGCGTTTGCCGTCTCTTGGAGCCGGTAGACCACCGCGCCGCCGACGAACAGGCCGGCGAATTTGAGGGCCGTCCGGCGCTCGCGGAAGTCCGTTCGCCGGGGAAGTCGAAACCGCGTTGCGAGGTGGGCGACCACGAGCGGAACCAGGGCAAGGCCGAAGCCGACGTGGACCGACAGCAGGGTCCAGTAGGCGATTCTGTCCTCCGCGCCACCCGCACCGAGGACCCAGGCGATCCCGGTCGCGAGGGTGCCGAGGGCGGCGACCGCCGTCAGGACCGACAGGGGGGTCGTCGGCTCCCACTGTTCGCGGTCCAGTAGTCGGTAGCGCACCCTGTAGAGCTTGAACGCGAGCAGGGCGACGATCGCCAGTCCGACGATCCGGTGGAGCCAGAAGACGTACCAGCGGCCGGACGTGCCGACGGTAAACGAGAGCACTCCGGTCGCGGCCTCGATCGAGACGCAGACGAAAAGCGACCAGTCGACGAGTCGGGGCGGGGGCTGGACGCTCGCGAACGCGCGCTCGAGACGCCCTCGAACCATCGTCACGTCTTGGCACGACGGCGGGAAGTAGTCGTCGCCATTAGG
The DNA here is from genome assembly GCF_003344565.1 of Saliphagus sp. LR7. Lineage (NCBI taxonomy): Archaea > Methanobacteriati > Methanobacteriota > Halobacteria > Halobacteriales > Natrialbaceae > Saliphagus > Saliphagus sp. LR7. The sequence continues at coordinate 57,617 of NZ_QPND01000018.1, forward strand.
GTGTCATAAAACAGTTCACAAGGTATTATTTTCAGGAGATATTTGATGTATCTCGTGCTCACTGCAGGTGCGTATCGGCCAATATGGGTTAGTTCTATTTTGCTCTGTGAGTCATTGTATTATAATCTGGCAAATATTCTATATTTGCTGTGATGATTGTCAGAAGGTATGTGAAGATCGGGATAATCATTCCAGTGAGAAATAAAAATTGCCAGTCGATGGTGCCTTCGTTTTCATAGAATATACCCATATATTGGAAGAGAGCAAGCAATAGCAGGAACGTTACTGTTAATTTAATTATTTCTCGCAGGTCCGGTCTCGGAAACTCCATACCTATATGTCGTTCATCGTTCGACAAGTACCTTCCCTGTACTGAGCGATACTGAGTAGTGGCGGACGGAGTGTGTGAACCGTTGTACGACACTCTCGTCACCGCGTCAGGTCGAGAGGGCCGCGCCCACCGCACCGGCGATCGCGCTCTCGAGGGCCATGACGAGGGCAACGACGACCGCGACGACGAATATTCCGGCGCCGGCGGCGGTGCCGACCGCGCCGCCGACGGGCCCGAGCGCGAGCCCGAGCAGGCTCACGGCGACCCAGATCAGCAGGCCGCCGATCAGCCCGCCGAGGGCGCCCGCGAGCAGGCCGTGCCAGAAACCGCTTGCGAGCCCGCCGCGGGCCATATAGCCCGCGACGAACCCGCCGACCAGACCCGCGGTGAGCTGTCCGAGTCCGGGGATGGCGAGCCCGACGATCCCGATCACTGTCGTGACGACGAAGCCGACGACGACCGCACGCCAGTTTGTCATACTCCATCGAGGCGCCCGACGGGCAAAAGAAGTCGGCACGTAACGGACGCCCTTTTATGACCCGCTCGCGTACTCGGGGTATGATTTTCGAGAACCTTCCGACGACGCCCACGTCGGAGGAGCTGATCGACAAGGCCTTCTCCCGGGCCGCACGCGCGGGACGGGCCAAGGGGGGCGTGGAGGCCCAGCAGTCGATGCTCCAGACGGCAGCGAACATCACGTCGGACAACCTCGCGAACGTCGTCACCGCCTGGCCCGACTTCGAGTACGAGGGCGAGGTCCACCCCTTCTACTACGAGCTCGCCGACGCGATCCTCGCCGGAGAGGGCGACGCGAACGCCGACGGCGTCGACGACCTCCGCCAGAGCCTCTCGGAGGTGATGTGGGCGAGCCGAAAGGCCCGCGAGATCCACGGGGAGTACCAGTCGAAACTGCGGAAGACCGACGTCGACACCGCCCGGAAACACCGCAAACAGGCATTCGCCCGGCTGGCCGACATCGTCGAGCAGGTCGAGGAGGACCTCCTGGCGATCAACGAGGCCAGAAACGCCCTCCGGGACCTCCCCGAGATCGACCCCGAGGAGCCGACCATCGTCGTCGCGGGCTACCCCAACGTCGGCAAGTCCTCGTTCGTCAACGGCGTCACGAACGCCAGAGGCGAGACCGCGAGCTATCCCTTCACGACGACCGGGATCGGTGTCGGCCACTTAGAGCGTGACCACGTCCGCTACCAGCTCGTCGACACGCCGGGACTCCTGGATCGCCCGGCCGAGGAACGAAACGAGATCGAATCCCAGGCCGCAAGCGCCGTCGAACACGTCGCCGACTGCGTGCTCGTCCTCGTCGATCCCAGCGAGGCGTGTGGCTATCCCCTCGCCGACCAGCTCGAGCTCCGGGACGCGATCGAGGCCCGGTTCGAGGACGCGCCGGTGCTCACGATTTGTAACAAGGCCGACCGCTCGCGGGCGGTCGAGGCCGACCGCTACATGAGCGTCGAGACCGGCGAGGGCGTCGAGGAGGTCCTCGAGGCGGCGATCGCGGCGATCGACTACGAGCCCGAACTCCCCTCTCGTTAGTTCTCGATGACCTCGACGTAGCGCACTTCGACCGCGACCGACCCGTCGGCGTGGCTATTGATCCGCTCGTGGAGCAGGTCGGCGAGTGCCGGATAGCTCTCTCCGGGGGGGCCGCCGACGGTCACGACCACCCGCTCGGGCTCCCGGAACGGGTAGTCGTCGCCCAGCTCGACCTGGAGCTCGATCAACTGGAGTTCCTCGTACTCCTCGTCTAAGGCGAGTTCGACCTCGTCGCGGGCGTCCTGTTCGAAGCTACCGGTCTGGAAGGAGCTGTAGGTGATCCCGCCCAGAAACGCCGAGAAGACGAGGACGACCAGCGCGAGGCCGGCGATCTCCCGGCGGACGCGCTTCTGGGTCGGCTCGACAGCGAAGAGGCTTTCGGGGCGGTAGCCGGTGTACCACAGCGTCACGAGCCCCGCCAAGTTCACCGAGAGCACGTTGACGAAGACGAGGACCGTCGAACCCAGGGCTGCGCCGGGATGGCCGAAGGCAAGCGAGATCCCCGCGGCCGCCGCCGGGGGGATGAGGGCGGCGGCGATCATGACGCCGACGAGAGCGACGGAGACCCCCGTCGAGACGCTCAACACGCCCGCGACGCCGGCACCCAGCGCAATCACCAGCGAGAGCAGGTCCGGCGCGAGCCGTTCGGAGATCTCGCCGACCTCGGCGATGTCCATCCCGGGCGGGACGACGTGTGTGACCCGGACGAACCACGCCATCGCCGCCGCCGACCCGATCGCGAGACCGACGCCGAGGGCCTGGTACTTCGCCCCGTCGATCAGCAGCTCGGGCTCGTCGATGACGGTCCCGATGCTGGCGCCCAGGGCGGGGCCGATCAGGGGCGCGATCACCATCGAGCCGACGACGACCGCCGGCGAGTCCAGCAGGAGCCCGGCGGTCGCCACGAGCGCGCTGATGACCGTCATCACCACGTAGACCGGAAACGACGGCGTCAGCTCCTCGGCTTCGGCCCGCAGCTCCTGGCGGGAGATCCGGTCGTCCTCGACGTCGCCGTTCTCGTAGCGGTCCTGGAGGGCGTCGAACTTCCGTGCGATGACGGTCTCGGCGTCGACGACGACCGTGTAGGCGTCGTCCTCGATCCCCGCCTCCTGGAGCGAGTCGAGGACGGGCTCGACGGCCTGGGAGGGCAGCGGGAAGTAGACGACCGCCGTGTACTCCCGACCGCTGGTCTCGTCAGTCACGGCGTAGTCGACCTCCTCGTCGTCGAGCACTCCGAGGATCGTCTCGCGGGCCCCGGTCGGAACCATCAGCTGTACGAGCCGCACTGTCGCCGACGAGGGGGGCGGGGGTCATAATTCCAGGGATCCCGTCCGGTCTCCGGAACGTATTTAGCACGGTGAACTGTACGATGCGGTGTCATGTCTGTACTGTCGACGGAGGACGAGGGGAAGTTCCTGATGGACGTCCGGGGCGAACAGATCGGGATCGTCACCGAGGTCGATCCCGTAGAGCAGGTCGCCTACGTCGATCCCGACCCCGGCCTGGCCAACGCCTGGATCCAGAGCCTGGGAATGGGCGACGCCGGCGAGGACGACATCGCGGTCCCCGCCGACAACGTCGTCACCGTCACCGACTCCGAGCTCCGGGTCGACGCCGACCTGAGCAGCGACACGGCGGAGTAATCAGACCCACGGCGAGTCGGCGTCGACCTCGTGTTCGGGCTCCTCGCCCGCGAGCACGCGGCCGACGTCGGCGGCGATCTCGCGGCTGAGCTGTGCCCGGGAGTCCTCGGAGTACCAGCCGACGTGGGGCGTGACGACGGCGTTCTCGAGGTCGTACAGCGCGTGGTCGTCAGGGAGGGGCTCGGGCTCGGTGACGTCGAGGCCGGCGAAACCGATCTCGTCGGTCTCGAGTGCGGCCACGAGCGCGTCGGTATCGATCACGGGTCCGCGGGCGGTGTTGACGACGACTGCCTCGTCCGACAGCCTCTCGAACTCGTCTTCGCCGAGCATGCCCTCGGTTTCCTCGGTCAGCGGCGTGTGGATCGAGAGGAGGTCGGCCCGAGAGAGGAGGTCGTCGAACTCGACGGGTTCGACGTTGTGGAGCTTTATTTCGTCGTCCGCGAGGTGGGGGTCCGCAGCGAGCACCTCACAGCCGAATCCCCCGATCATCGTCGCCAGCCGCTTGGGGATCTTTCCGAAGCCGAGCAGGCCGATCGTCGAGCCCTGGAGGCGGGGGATCGGCGCGCCCGCGGACCACTCCCACTCCCCCGACCGGGTCGAGCGGTCGTAGACGGGAAGCCGACGCAGCGAGGCGAGCAGCAGGGACAGCGCGTGAGTCGCGACCTCGTCCAGAGAGTAGGTGGGGTGGTTGACGACGGTGATCCCTTCCTCTCGAGCGGCCTCCAGATCGACGTTGTCGACGCCGATCCCCGCGCGGCCGACGACCTCGAGGGCCTCGGCGCGTTCGAGAACCTCGCGGGTCACCGGGACGCCGGCGTCGACGATCAGCCCCTCGGCGCCGTCGAGTTCGGCAAGCAGTTCGTCCTCGGTCTCGGTGATCGTCGACCGGACGGTCGCGTCGTAGTCGGCGAGGACCTCCCCCTGGAGCTCGTCGTCGACGACCGCGGACTTGGTGTCGCTGATCAGGACGTCGTGTGGCATGGGGGAGGGCTGTCGGCCCCGGGCTAAAGCGTTGCCCGTTTCTGTTCCGTTCTTCACATTTTTACACGCCATATCGGGTGGACGTATCGTCAGACATATATGGTATGATAATATTGTTGCTTGCAACCCGTTCTGCGGGCGCGGAAACGTCGCCTTAACCGGGCGAGAGATGAGGAGACATGACAGAGGCTGACGACACGACCGACGGACGAACCGACGCATCGAACTCGAGACGATCCTTCCTCGGACGCACCGCCGGCGTCGCCGTCGGCGCGGTGGCCGGGCTCTCGGCGGCCGGCAACGCCGCCGCCGCGGGCGAGGCCTGTCCCACCGAGGAGATTGAAACCATAGACGAGGACGAAGAGGAGGAAGTCGAGCGAAGCGAGGACGAGGAGGAAGTCGAGACCGGAAGCGGCCACGGTCACGATCGCTTCACGATCATGGGGGGAACCCCCTACGAGACGCCCGTCCACGTCGTCGACGCCCCCGAGGCGGGCCCGACCGCGGTCGTCACCGGCGGCGTCCACGGCAACGAGTACGCCGGCATGGAGGCCGCCCGCGAGATCGCCGGGTGGGAACTCCAGTCCGGACGCCTCGTCGTCATCCCCGAATCGAACGCGGTCGCGGCGGCCCAGGGAACCTACGTCAGCCCCGCCGGCGACCTGAACCAGGACTTCCCGACCGGCAGAGAGCCCACGAGCGCCCACGCGCGGGCGATCTGGGGGGTCATCACCGACTACGACGCCGACGTCGTCATCGACCTCCACACCTCCCGGGGCATCTACGGCGCCGGCGGCCCCTCCGGGGTCGGCCAGGCGATCTTCCCGACGCCGGCCGGCCGGCCGGTCGCAAGCGGGGTCCGGAACACGGTCAACGCTGCCCACTTCGAGGGCACGTGGGCGCCGAGCTACGCCTACACCGTCGGCAACACGATGACCGGGATCCGCCCCCGGCTCATCCACAAGGTCGGCGGCGATCTGGGCGTTCCCGGCTTCCTGATCGAGGCCACCCGCCACGGCACCGACCTCGACCAGCGCGTCGAGTGGCTCGGCGCGAACGTCGCGGCGATCCTCGAGCGCACCGGCTTCGAACTGTAACGCCGCTCTTCCCCGCTTCCCGTGTTCGACCCCGAAGAGCTCTTGCCTGAACCAAGGCGCTAATGCCCCTTCCTCAAGGAGTCCAGGGCTTCCGACACGCTGTCGGAAGCACAAGCGAGTAGGGAGGGGATACAGCGTCCCCAGAAATCGAAGATGTCTGGTGTGCGAATGAGACGCAATGCGTCTCGTCAACGCCGCACGGTTCTCAAACATGTTCAGTAGCAAACTCGCAGGCCCACGTTCCGTATGCTCACTCGACCTCTCGGACGAAACGGTTGGAACGCGCCCAACGCGACCTCTCGCGGAAAGAACACGGGTCGAACAACTGGGAGAACCAGCGCAAGACAGTCGCCAAGCGCCACGCGGACTTGAAGAACAAGCGCCGGGACTTCTTGCACAAGCTCTCGAACCACTACGCTCAGGAGTACGACCTCGTGGCCGTCGAGGACTTGGACGCGAAGGGGTTGATGCGACTCCCGTCGAACAGCCGCAACCGCGCCGGAGCGGCGTGGGGAACGTTCCTCCGAATGCTCGAATACAAGTACGAACGCGAAGGGACGCACTTTGTCGCTGTCGATCCACGGGGAACGACCAAAGAGCGTGCGGCCTGCGGCGTCGAAACCAAGAAACCGTTGTGAGTCCGCGAACATTCCTGTCCGTCATGCGGCTTTTCTGCCGACAGGGACTGGAAGGCGGCCTACAACATCTTGGTACGCGGTCTGAAGCACGTAGGGACGGGCTGTCCCGGATCAACGCCTGTGGAGACTGCGCTCCCTACGGGAACCGATTCGGTTCCTGCAAAGCGCGTTCGCCAGACTCCGTCTGGCGGGCTGTCAGACCCAGTCTGACAACGTCGTGGAAACAGGAAGCCCCACCCGCAAGCGCGAGCCGAAAGGCGAGCGGTAGGGCGGGGTGGAAGTCACTGGCCCCTCGAGTCGCGGCCCTCGAGCCACCGATACCGGAGGACCCAGGCGGCCGCCGCGAGAGCGCCCGCGACGAGCGCCGGCCAGGCGTCGCTGCTCAGGTAGAGCCCGCCCGAGGGCGGCTGGACGGCGGTGAGCGGCCAGAAGACCGCGTAGGCGTGGCCCGTGACCGTCAGCAGGGAGACGTCGAGGACGTGGTGGGTCAGGGCGCCGGCGGCGAGCAGGGAGAAGGCCCGACGGCGCTCCCCGGGGGAGACACACAGCGTTCCAAGGAGGAGGACGAGCAGGTTCCCGCCCAGCGTGTGAAGCGGGTCCCACGAGAAAGGGGCCCCGACGAGGGCAGCGACCAGCCCGTCCGGAAAAAGCAGGTAGATCTTCACGAAATCGGGCGAGAGCGCACCGATCATCACCAGCGTGACGTGGGCCGGGCGCAGCCACGCGTAGCGAACCGAGAGGATGGTCCCCAGAACGTAGCCCACGAGGACGTGGGTGAGGACGTCAGCCATCCCCACCCCGCGGGACGAACGAAAGCGTGGCGAGGTCGAAGCGCCACCCCCACAGGAACCGGCCGGCGACCCAGAGTCCGCCGACCGCGGAGACGACGAACATGTAGGCCTGGGACCGGGCCGTCCCGGTGACGAGCCGTTCAGTCTCGATGGTCGACTCGTCGGTTATCGTGCCGAAGGCGGTGACGCGGTCGCCCGTTTCCAGGGAGTCGACGTTCCCCTCGGCCGCCATGGCGCCCTCGAGCGTGAACCGGCTGGGCCCCGAGTAGCCGCTCTCGATGACGACCGGATCGGTCCCGACGACGTAGCCGCCGACGGAGGCCCGTTCGCCGACGTGGGAGCCGGGGTTCGGCATGACGTCTTCCTCCTCCGGATACCGGTTTGCCGCCGGATCCGGCGAGAGGGTTCCCGACCAGACGAGGAGGGCGGCGAGGGCGACGAGGAGGAGGGCGGCGGCGAGCAGCCGGCCGGCCTGGCCGGCGGGTTCACGCGCGGACATTCGAGAGAGGTGTTCGCCGCCCGTCCCATAGTGGTTCCCGTTTCCCGTCCGAGAAAAGGAGTCGTCCCGACCGTCAGCGGGCGACCGATTCCGTGAGCACCGAGCCGAGCGCCGACGCCAGTTCCTCGAAGCGCTCGACCGAGAGCGTGTCGGTCGTCACCCAGACGCCGACGCCCTCGACGACGACCCGTGTCAGGTAGCCGTGTTCGAACATCCGGATCGTCGCCCGGTAGTCGCCGAGCTGGGTACCCTCGTACAGCGACTGGGACTGGAAGCCGTAGCGTTCGTGTTCGGCAAACCCGACGAGATCGGCGCTTCGCTCCAGGTCGTCCCGGAGGTAGAGCTGGTCGACCTCCTCCTCGGTGAAGCGGGTGATGCTTCGCAGTTCGTCGCCGACCGTCGTCCGGCAGGCCCCGATCAGCTCCTCCTCCAGCGTGGCTCCCGTGTCGTCGTCTCCCATACACCCCCCTTCGGCTCCAGCAGTGTATCGTTTGTGCCGGCGGAGAGGCGTGAGGGCCACGCAGTCATTAGTCGAAGTCCCGTATCGAGAACGACGACGTTCGGTCGGCGACGGCGTACCCCTGGGCGGCGAGCGCGTCGGCGTAGTAGCGGCCGGCGACGAGCCCCTGGGGCAGTCGTCGGAGCCCGAACCGACGGCTCGAAACGACCGCCATCTCGACGACCGAGCCCTCCCCGGAGTCCCAAACGGAGACCGCGTATCGCGCCCAGGGCATCCCGCCTGCGGAGACCTCTAGCTCGAGAGCTTCGTCGGCGTCGCCGTCCGGGTCCCGCGATCGCACCTCGACCGTCATCGAGACCGACCGGAGCCCGAACAGATACGAGAACTCGTAGGTCGCGACCCCACCCGTCGAGCGGATCTCGTCGGCGACCCCCCACTGGAAGACGAGGGGCGGCGGGGTCGGTCCCGCGAACTCGGCCGCGACGGCGGCCGGGTCGGCGTCCGTCGTCAGCCGAGCGGTACCCCGACGTCGAACGACCGGAACCCGGAGCGCCGCCAGGACGACCGCCGCGACGAGGACTCCGGGCCCGAGCGGGAGCGCGAGGATCGCGACGACGGCGACGACCGCGGCGCCGATCGCGAGCGCCCAACCGGAGGCGCGTTCGAGACGGCGATATCGCCGGACGACCGGTCCGACGGCCGGTGGGACCTCGCGGCGGTCGTCGGTCGGCGACATGGCCGACCCATTACCTGTCCGGAAAGTAATCGTTTCGGTCCGCCAGCACGATCAGATCGGGTCCCGGACCATCACGAGCGCGTCCTCGCCGTCGTCGTAGTAGCGAGGGACTCGCCGGGTCGCCTCGAACCCCGACTCGGCGTAGAGGCGTCTTGCCCCTTCGTTCGACGCCCTGACCTCGAGTTTCACTGAGGTCGCCCCGCGGGCCTCGAGGACGCCGATCGACCGGGCGAGCAGCGCCGAGCCGATCCCCCGGTCCCGGCGGTCGGGGTGGACGGCGATGTCCTTGACGTGGCCGATCCCCCGGCCGTGGTTGGGCGTCACGTCGGAGACGACGTAGCCCGCGACGCCGCCCCCGGCGGTCGCGACCAGAAATCCCGGCCGGCCGAGAAAGCCCTCGAAGGCGTGGTAGGGCCAGGGCTGGGGAAAGGAGAGGTCCTCGATCTCGACGACGGCGAGGAGGTCCGCGCGATCGGCCCGCCGGATCGAGAGCTCCCCGTCGCCGGCCGTCGGCCCGGTGATCGTCATCGAACGGATCGTGGTCGCCGACGGACAAAAACGTATTCACCCGCCGACCGTGACTGCGGCGAATCCGGTCTCAGGCCGGGATCGCGCCGGTGTCGAACTCCTCGGTGAGCTCCGTGAGCTTCTCGAGGGCCTCCTGTTCCTCCCGGAGGTTCTCCTCTAGGAGGTCCGCGGCGTCGTCGAGGCCGAGTTCGTCGGCGAGGGGAATCAGGTTGCCGTAGGCGGCGATCTCGTAGTGTTCGGTCTTCTCGGCGGCGGCCATGTTGTGGTAGTCCATGACGTCCTGGTCGGGATCCTCGTCGACGAACCCCTCGTACTCCTCGAGCAGGCCCTTGACGCCGTCACAGGGCTCTTTCTCGGGGGGCTCGCCGAACGCGTCGAAGACCTCCTCCAAGCGCTCGATCTGGCCCTCGGTCTCCTCGCGGTGGTCGGCGAAAGCCTGGGCGATCTCCTCGCGCTCGGTGTTGTCCTCCAAGTCCTCCAAGGCGTCGAGCAGCTCGTGTTCGGCGTGGTAGATGTCCTCGATGCCGTGCTCGAACAGGTCCTGCAGACTGTCGATTGCCATGATGAATCCGTTCGGACGGTCGCCCGAGAGGGAGAAAAGCCGCCGCCCTGCGACGGCAGGTGCTCGCTCGGGATCGTCGGGGCGGGCTCAGTTACCACCCTCGACGCGGTCGGCGTGCTCGATCAGATCGGCCGCGAGCGCGCGGGCCTGGTCGGGCGTCAAGCGAAGCTCCTCCATGTGGTCGGGCAGCTCTCCGGGATCGTCGAGTTCCACCTGGAGGCGTACGCAGTCGGGGTCGGTCCGGTCGGCGGTCGCGTCGACGACGGCGACCGACTCGGCCTCGAGGCCGTGGCCGCGCGCGACCGCGTCGGCGTGGTCGACGCTCGTGTGGGCGGTGACGCTCATCAGCCGGCGGGACATGGTAGCGTATGGGCCGGACACGCACTTAGCCTGCCCCCTCGACCCAGAACTCGCCGCAATCCCGACGGGCTACGCGAGCAGGTCGGAAACGACGTGCTCGCGGACCGACTCGTGGGTCCCGAGGGGCGCGTCGTCGGTGCCGAGGGTGGCCTGGCGGGTCCGGGCGCCCTCCAGGGCGTCGAGGATCAGGTCGGCGGTCGCGCGCGGATCGACCTCCCGGAAGGCGCCGTCGTCGATCCCCTCGGCGATGATCTCGGTCAGGGCCTCCCGGATCGCCTCGTTGTTCGCCTCGAGTTGCTCGCGGAACTCCTCGTCGTGGGCGGCCCGGAGCCGGAGTTCGAGGAGCGCACGCCAGAACGACTGGCGCTCGTCCTCGTCGGGGTCGACGACGAACCGATCGAGGAAGGCGACGAGGCGGGCCTCGTGGTCGTCGGTCTCGGCCTGAATCTCGGCGAGGAACTTGTCGAGACGGTCGATGAACCGATCGAGGAAGGCGAGCAACAGGTCGTCTTTCGTGTCGTAGTGGTAGTGGATCAGCGACTTGCTCGTCCCGGCTTCGGTCGCGATCGCACGCATCGTTAGCCCGGCGTACCCCTCCGCACAGAGGATGTGGTAGGTCGCCCGCATGATCTCCTCGCGGGCGTCCGGCTGCTCGGAACCCTCGGCTGGGTCCGTCGACGACCCGTTCATGCCCGATCATTCGCCCCCGGGGACGTAACCCTAGCGGAAGCCCCGAATCGACGGTCGCTCGCGCGACGCTCGTCTATTCCGGCCGTTCTTGCCAGTAGTTTCCGGCAATCGCCGCTCGCCTCGAGGGCGGCAGGGCCGACGGTCGCGCTCCGGTCCCGACGGCCGGCGGGGAGCGGACGGGAAAGCGGCGACGGCGTGCCCGTCCGGCGCTCCGGCGCTCGAACCGGGGGTCCGACTCCCCGCACGACGGGTCACGGACCGATCGGTCGGGATCGTCCTCGTCCCTCGAGACCGAGATAGCGGTGACCGTTTCCGGTAGACGAAAGCCCGGGTATCGCTTGCTCCCGAGGCGGTCCTTATAGGTCTCTCCGCCCAACGGGGTTCCATGAACCGATACGTGCGCATCGACGGCCGATCGACGACGATCCCGACGGAGAACCCCCGATGAGCGACGTTACCTGCCGCCCGGAGGGTCCCGAGGGGCGCGAGGACGACGCGAGAGACGAGGAGCGCGACGACGCCCACCTCGACGGCGTCGAGGTCGGCGCCGGCTGTACGGAGATCTGGGAGCACCTCGCCGACGAGCGCGAGGAGTAGAGCGATACCGTTCTCGACATCGTGGGAGTAGTTCGATCGCGGAGCGGACGACCCGCCCGCCGGGGAGTTCGTGGGCCGGGTGGAACCCTTTTTGAGCGCCAGGTTCCAACGGTACGGACATGAGCGAGGACCCGCCCGACCAGTCGCGGCCGGAGGCGACGGCCCGGTCCGACCGGGCGGAGAGGCGGACGGGGCCGATCCCGACCGACCGCGAGTCGCCCGTCGGCGCGCCGGTGATCCGGGGCGACGAGTCGGTGACCGGCGAGCACGCCCGCCGAGCGGTCCAGTTCGATCCCGACGACCCCGAGAGCGTCGCGGAGGCCGCCGAGACCGTCCGCCGGTTCGCCGACGGCACCGAGGCCAGCGAGGACAACCTCGTCATGCTCCGGGGCGCGGCGGCCTGTGCCGCCCTCGTCCGGGGGGAGGGGTCGTACAAGGCCGCCGCCGCCCGCGCGGGCGAGGGCTCGGAGAACACCTCCGTCGCGTTCATCCGCAAGTGGGCCCGCGTCCACGACCTCCCCCAGTCGGTCCGCCGCCAGGTCGCACTGGGCACCATCGCCCCGACCGCGGCCAAACACATCGCCCGCGTCGCCGGCGAGGCCCGCCTCCTGCTCGCCTGGGCGACCCTCGACGGCGACCTCACGGTCCGGGAGGTCCGGACCGTCGCCAGCGCCGTCAACGACGGCACCCCGATCGAGGCAGCCCTGGCCGACCACGGCATCGAGCTCGGGCGTCTCGAGATCCGACTCCCCGTCGAGATCTACCGTGACCTCCGCCGACAGGCCTCCAACGAGGGCCGCGAGCCCGACGCCCTCGTCGCCGAGGCCCTGGAAGCGTACCTCGAGTAGCCGACGGAGAGAAACGTTTAACCACGGCTCGCCGGAAAGGGGAGACAGGGCCGGTAGCTCAGTCCGGCAGAGCGTCTGGCTTTTAACCAGACGGTCGCGTGTTCAAATCGCGCCCGGCCCGCTATTCCGCTGCGAACGAACTCGTGAGCAGCAGGTCGCGGATCCGGCGGGATGTGAACTACTCCGCCCTACCGCGCTCGGGCCTACCCGGCCCTCGCTTGTTGAGGACGGAGCTTCCTGTTTCTGTGTCAGAACGTGCAGGAACAGGTCCCACAGCGGTTCCAGACTCCGCAGGCGATT
>NZ_QPND01000019.1:0-69910 GCF_003344565.1 Saliphagus sp. LR7
AATCGCCTGCGGAGTCTGGAACCGCTGTGGGACCTGTTCCTGCACGTTCTGACACAGAAACAGGAAGCTCCGTCCTCAACAAGCGAGGGCCGGGTAGGCCCGAGCGCGGTAGGGCGGAGTAGTTCACCCCTCTCGGATTTCGAGATCGAAGCCCCAGTCGAAATCCTCGATCTCCTCGAAGACGTGCGTGGACTCGAACCGGTACTCGCCGGACGGAACGCAGCCCTCGACCGACGGATCGTCGGCGACGACGTACTCGTCAGTGACCGCCTCGCCCGGATCGAGTTCGTGGTGGACCCCCTCCTCCGTAGTGAAGTCGATCGCCTCCTGGGTCGGTTCGGGGTCGTCGATACACTCCGGCCGGTAGTCCTCGCCCGGACTATCGGCAGCCTCGAGCGAGTAAAGGACGATTCCGGCAGGGCCGTCGGTCCCGCTTCGGCCCTTGTAGTACGGTGATACCGTCCGGTCGCAATCGCCGACGTTCGTCGTCTCGAGTTCCAGCAGCGCCGCCCCGTCGGCCGCCACCCGTTCCTCGAGAACGCGAAGATCGAACGCGATCGGTGCTCGATCCGGGAGGTCGCCAGTGTCCGCGATCGAGACAACGCGCTCGAAGTCATCCGCGGTGTCGTTTTCGTTGGCGTCGTCCGTCCCGTCGTCATCCCCGTTCTCGGAGCCGGCGCCGACTCCCCCGAGACATCCCGGAAGGAGGATCGCGGGTCCGACACCGGCGAGGAAACGACGCCGATGCATGATCCGTTCTCGTCGCCGATGGAGGATAACCGTTCGGGAAGGTGAAACGTCCGTTTGAGCGTCGGTTACTCCCGATACTCCTCGATCGCCGCGCGATACCCCTCGCGGAACGTCGGATATGCGAATCCGTACCCTAACTCGCGGAGCTTCGCGTTCGAACACCGCTTGCTGGTCAGGATCCGCCGTCGTGCGGGTTCCGAGAGGTCGCCCTCCGCCAACCGTTCCTCCTTCGACTGCTTCTCGGGTCGTTCGACTCGGCACTCGTCGGCGAGCCAGTCGGCGAAGGCGTGTTTCGAGACGGGTTCGTCGTCTACGACCTGGACGACCTCGCCGCGGGCGAGATTCTCGGCGAGCAGGTATCGAACCGCACCGGCGGCGTCCTCCTGATGAACCATATTGAGGTAGCCCTCCGTCACTGGACCGTCGAGATACCGCTCGAGGCGGTAGCGGTCGGGGCCGTAGAGGCCGGCGTAGCGGGCGACGATGCCAGCGATCCCGTACTCGGCAGACTCCTCGATGGCGATCTGTTCGGCCTCGGCGAGCACCCGTGTTTTCTCGGTCGTCGGCTCGATCGGGGTCTCCTCGTCCACCCAGTCGCCGCCGTGGTCGCCGTAGACGCCCGTCGAGGAGGTGTAGACGAGTCTGTCGGGCGGCGAGTCGCGCTCGCCGAACGCCTCGATCGCCGTCCGGAGGCCCTCGACGTAGATCTCACGGGCGGCGTCGGCGCCGCGGCCGCCGCTGCTGGCCGCGAAGACGACCGAGTCGGCGTCGGGTACCCGCTCGAGATCCCCGCGATCGGTGACGTCCGCGCGGACGGCCTCGAGTCCGGCGTCCTCTATTCGCTCAATCCCCTCCGGGGAGCGCCGGACGCCGATCGGCTCGTGGCCGGCGTCTCGCAACTGTCTCCCGAGTTCGATCCCGACGTAGCCACAGCCGAGGAGAGCGACGCGCATGGTGGAGATGGGGTCGCGGCGGTCTAACGGCTTTCGGCTCCCGGGAACGATCGTAAAAAGACGGGGAGAATCAGTACGTGATGATCTCGTAGCCGTCCGAAACCAGCGAGTGGAGGCTCGGGTGGCCCTCGAACTCGTCGCGGCTGTCGGCGTCGCTCTCCTCGATCTCCTCGGCGACGTCGTACGCCTGCGAGCAGTAGTCACAGGCCTGAATGTGATCGGTGAGGTCGGCATAGAGGTCGTGGTAGTCGTGGTCCTCGTCTTCCAGTTCGGGGATCCACTGGGTTCCCGCGCCGTCGAAGATCACCTCGGCGTCGTCGCCCTCATCTATGAACTCGGTGGCCGTCTGGAGGGCGTTGACGACACGACCGAGGTCGGAGGGGCTGTCCGTTCCTGCCAGGATGACGATTGCTGCGTCGGGCATGCGTCCGTCCTGGGAGGTCACCACGTAACTCGGTTGGGCGCTCGTGTGCATGCTGGACACGACCGCCGGAAGACACCGAAGGTCTTGTACTTCCATCCCAAACGATCGTGCATGATCGACCCCGTTTCGGATCCCCGGTCGCGTCCGTCAATCGTTACTCGCCTTCCCCGCGGTGATTACCGGTGACCGTCACCCTCGACGGGGAGACGCTCACCCCCGAGGACGTAGCCGCGGTCGCCCGCGGCGGCGAGGACGCCCGGATCGCCGCGGAGGCCCGCGAGCGGGTCCGGACCTCACGCTCGCGCGTTGAGGGCGTCCTCGAGGGCGGCGAGGCCGTCTACGGCGTCAACACCGGGTTCGGCGAACTGGTCGACGAACGGATCCCGCGCGAAGACCTCGAGACCCTCCAGACCAACCTGCTCCGGAGCCACGCGGCCGGCGGCCGCCGCGAACTGGACCGGGAGGCCGTGCGGGCGATGATGGTCACCCGGATCAACGCCCTTCTCGTGGGCCACTCGGGGATCCGCGAGGTCGTCGTCGACCGCCTCCTCGAGTTATTGAACGAGGGGGTCCGCCCGGTCGTCCCCTCCCACGGCAGTCTGGGGGCGAGCGGCGACCTCGCGCCGCTGGCGCACATGTCGCTCGTGCTCGTCGGCGAGGGCGAGGCGTGGGTCGAGAGCGGAGACGGCCCCGAACGTCTCCCCGGCGAGGAGGCGCTCGCGTCAATCGGTGCGGAGCCGCTCACGCTCGCGCCCAAGGAGGGCCTCGCGCTCATCAACGGCACCCAACTCACCGTCGGGATCGCCGCGCTCGCGATCGTCAACGGCGAGGAACTCCTGCTCGCCGCCGACGTCGCGGGCGCGCTCACCACGGAGGTCACCCTGGGGACGACGGCGAGTTCACACCCCGCGATCCACGACGTCCGGCCCCACGAGGGCCAGCGAGCGAGCGCCGAACACGTCCGGGAACTCACGGCAGGAAGCGAGGTCGTCGAGGCCCACCGCAACTGCGATCGGGTCCAGGACGCCTACTCGCTTCGCTGTCTCCCGCAGGTCCACGGCGCCGCCCGGGATTCGATCTCCCACCTCCGCGAGGCCGTTGAGGTCGAACTCAACAGCGCGACCGACAATCCCCTCGTCTTTTCGGCGGGCCGGGCTGACGACCGCGCCTCCGGCACCGACCGCGCGGCCGTGCTCTCGGGGGGCAACTTTCACGGCGAACCGCTCGCGCTCCGCCTGGAGTACGCCCGCCTCGCGCTCACGGATCTGACGGCGATCGCCGAACGCCGGATCGACCGGCTGCTCAATCCCAATCTCCAGGAGGACCACCTTCCCCCCTTCCTCGCGCCCGAGAGCGGTCTCCAGTCGGGGTACATGCTCCTCCAGTATACGGCCGCGGCGCTTCTCAACGAGAGTCGGTCCCTCGGCGCTTCAGTGACGGACAACACGCCCGTCAGCGGCGGCCAGGAGGACCACGTCAGCATGAGCGCCCAGTCGGCGTACAACGCACGGCAGGTGCTGGAAAACGCCCGCAGAGTCGTCGCGAGCGAACTCGTCGCCGCTTCCCAGGCGGCCGAGTTCGTCGATCGGGCGTTCGACGCCGGAGCGCTCTCGCTGGGGAGGGGTACCGGCGCCGCCTACGACGCCGTTCGCGGGGTCGTCCCGCCTCTACGGGAGGACCGGCCGGTCCGCGAGGACGTCGAGGGGGTCCTAGAACTGCTCGAGAACGGTGACCTGCTCGAGTCGGTCGGCGAGGCGCTCTAGATGTGACCTTCGGCTTTCAGTTCCGCGATGACGTCGTCGACGAAGGCGTCGACGCTCTCGTAGGGGAAGTCCCCGCCCGAGAGCTTGGTGTTGAGTTCCATCGCCGTCATCTCGAACTCCTCGGACTCGAAGGTCGTTCCCGGCCCGTTGGGGAGTGCGGGAACGAGGTCCATCGGGCTCGAGATGGGGTAGTCGGCGCCCTCGAACGCGTCGGTGAACTGTCGGCGGAGTTCGGCTTCGTCTGCCATACCCCGCCGTTTAGGCGGATAAATAATAAATCCGTTGACCGTGGCTGCTACGATGGCCGGCGACGGGCCCCGTCCTCACTCCCCGCCGCGACGCCCGAGGGCGGCGTACGCTACGGCGAGGAGGACGGCGAGGACGAAAACACCCTTCAGGGAGCGCCCGCCCGACTCGGCCTCGGGGGCCGGCGAGACGTCGGCCCCGTCGAACTCGCGCTCGCCACGCTCGACGCCCTCGAGGATGGGCTCGCGAAGCGGCGACTCCATCGCGACCCCGACCGCCTCGCGGACGAGAAACTGCGTCAGTTCATGGCTCAGGACGTCGTCGTACGATTCGGTGTCGATGTAGGAGTTGGGATTCATGGGTCGTTCGCGCCGATCGCCGGTCGGATCGGGCGCGTCGGACGTCGGTACGCACGAGGGGCGGATAGTTCTTGACGTGGAAAGAGCCGGCTCCGGTGCCCTCAGGGAACGAGGGCCTCCCGAACCGGCGACCACGCGCCCTCGCTGGCGTGGGGAAGCCCGAGACGATACCGGACGGCGTCGTGGGCCCGCAGGGGCTCGAACACCGCGGGCTCCTCGAGCGCCCAGAGTTCACATCGGGGGGCGTCGCTCCCACTCCGATCGAGAATCGCGTTCGTCGCGCGGCGTGCGGCTTCGTTTGCTCCCTCCATGCTCGCCAGGTCGGTCTCCGTCCGGACGTAGTCCGAAGCGAGCACGAGGTTTTTCATTCCCGTCGCGGCCTCGGGACGATATCGCAGCGAGCCCGCGGTGTTGACCAGCAGCGGCTCGCGGTTTACGACCCCATCGTCGGTCTCCTCGATCGCGGGGTTGAGAAACCACTCGACGAGGTCGTCGTCGGCGAGTCGGGTCTCGTCGCGGTTGAGGTGGGTCGTGAGCTGGTCCCACGTCTCGGCTTTGATCTCCTCGGGCGAACAGTCCCGGGCGGGCTTGCCGGTGAGTTCGCCGGCAGCGTCCCAGTCCGAGATGATGACCGAGAGAACGTCTCCGACCGCTCCGGATCCCGCTTCCGAGAGGTCGTATTCCGACCAGAACTGGCCCTGTGAGATCGCAGTCAGTGCCCACGGCGAGTCGAGATAGAGCTGGTGGCCGTGGACCAGCGGCCGGTCGCTCTCGAGGTAGAACTGGATCCCGGTCATCCAGCCCGTCTCGAGGCGATCTATGTGAGCCAGCGAGGGCGCGCCCCGTTTGAGATCCGGACTCAGTAGCTCGACCATTGCCTCGACGGGCAGGGCGGCGACGTAGTACTCGGCCCCGACCTCTCCGCGGGTCGTCTCGACGCCCGTCACCCGCTCGCGGTCGCAGTCGATGCCCGTCACTCGCGTCTCCCGGACGAACTCGACGCCGAGGTCCTCGAGATACGCTACCCAGGGCTCGATCCAGACTGTGCTCGTCGGTCCATTGAGGATTCGTTCTGCGTCCATCCGGGGATCGAGCTGTCCGCGGATCAACTGGAGGTAGATCTTCCCGAAGGTGCGCGCGCTGCCGTCCTGTGGGCGAAGCGCGACCAGCAACTGGGTGACGGCCGCGAGCTTCCGGTAGGCCGGAGAGAGGCGATCGGCCTCGACGAACTCCCACCACGAGCGGTACTCGAGGTCGTCCTCCCGCCGGGCGTCACAGCTCGTGAGCAGGGTCAACAGACGCTCGCCGAGCACGGCGGCCTCGCGCGGAGGAAGGCCGTCGGAGGTCGGCGGCTGGAGGGCCTCGCGCCACTCGCCGATCGTCCGGGGGGTCGCCGTCCGCGCGACGACCTCCTCGCCGGTCGCCCGCGCGAGCAGCGACTCGGAGGTCGGGACGAGGTTGTCTGCGACCGTTCGATCGCGGTAGGGAATCCGCGCCATCGTGTCGGTGACGTGGCGGTAGAACCCGGGGAAGAACCGAAAGCCGTGTTCGCCGAGGATCGCGTCCTTGCTCCCGTCGATCGGGATGCTCCTGGCTTTCCCGCCCATCCGCTCGTTGGCCTCGTAGACCGTGACGGCGAACCCGCGTTCGGCGAGTTCGTGGGCCGCGCTCAACCCGCCGATCCCGCCGCCGAGGACGGCAACCGAGGTCATCACCTGTGCTTGGGCCGGACGTATTTCAACTGCGGGGTACCGGCACACGCTCGTCTCCCGGGCCGGCGACGGCACCCGACCCGACCGTCGGTCGCCCTTGGGGTATCCACGAAGGGGTGAGCTTTTAGTGAACCGCCCGCGTCGATCCGACCGGATCATGGTTTTCAAGAAGATCACGCTGATCGGGTCGAGTTCGGAGAGCTTCGACGACGCGGCCGACGACGCCATCGACCGCGCCGAGGACACGCTGAACAACGTTCACTGGGTCGAAGTCGAGGAGTTCAGCGTCGAGATCGCGACCGCAGACGACCGGGAGTATCAGGCGGAGGTCACCGTCGCCTTCGAACTCGAGGAGTAGAACCTCCAGAAACTACGTTCGGAACGACTCTCCACAGCCACACTCGCTGACCACGTTGGGGTTCTCGACGTGGAACCCTTCGGCCTGGAGGCCGCTCTCGAAGTCGAGCACCGAGCCCTCGATGTACTTCAGGCTCGCGGGATCGACGAACACTCTGAGCCCGTGGTGGTCGTAGATCGAGTCGTCCTCCTCGGGCTCGTCGTCGAAGCGCATCCCATACGAGAGCCCCGCACAGCCGCCCTGTTGGACGAACAGTCGGAGGCCCGCGACGTCCGTGTCGAGGCCCTCCTCGGTCAGGAGGTCTATGGCCTGCTCGGCGGCCGCTTCGGTAACCTCGATCCGGGGGCGGCTCTCGCCGTCCGCGCTCTCTGTACTCATACCCGTTCCTTCCGGCGCGACGGTGTTAACGTTGACGCCCCAGGTAGCGCTACTGGTCGCCGCCCCCGTTCTCGCCGCCCGTCTGCGTCCGTACGTGGACGCTCTCGGCGTGGGCCTCCAGGCCCTCGGCCTCCGCGAGCGTCGTGATCGTCCCGCTCAGGTCCACCAGTGCGTCCGCCGAGAGTCGCTGGACCGTCGTCGCCCGGAGGAAGGTGTCGACCGAGAGCCCGCCCGTGACCTTCGGGAGGCCGTTGGTCGGCAGGACGTGGTTCGTCCCGCTGGCGTAGTCGCCCGCCGCGACGGGGGTCGCCGACCCGAGAAAGACGCTGCCCGCGCTGTCGATCCGCTCCAAGACTGCGTCGTCGTCGTCGGCGATAATCGAGAGGTGTTCGGGGGCGTACTCCTCGGCGAAGAGGATCGCCTCGCTCATCGACCGGGCGAGCAGGACCCGGCTCCCCTTGCCCGCGAGGGCCTCCCGGATCGTCTCCTCGCGCTCGCGCTCGGGAAGCCGGTTCTCGACTGCCTCCACGATTCCCTGGGCGGTCTCCCGGTCGTCGGTGACCGCGACCGCGGGCGACGTCGGCCCGTGTTCGGCCTGGGCGAGCAGGTCGGCGGCGACGGCGACGGGGTCGGCGGTGTCGTCTGCGACGACGACGATCTCGCTCGGCCCCGCCAGAAAATCGATCTCGCAGTCGCCCCTGACCTCGGCTTTGGCCGCCGTCACCCAGGGACTGCCGGGACCGACGACCTTCTGGACCCGCGGGATCGACTCCGTTCCGTAGGCGAGGGCCCCGATCGCCTGGGCGCCGCCGACGCCGTAGACTGCATCGGCGCCCGCGATATGGATCGCCGCGAGCGTCGCCGGATTCACCTCCTCTGCGGGCGGTGTGACGGCGACGACGTGGGAGACGCCCGCGACGACCGCCGGCACGATCCCCATGATCGCGCTCGAGGGGTAGGCGGCGGTCCCGCCGGGGACGTAGACCCCCGCCCGCTCGATCGGGCGAAATCGTCGGCCGAGCTCCCGCCCGTCAGAGAACTCGCGGCGCCAGTCCTCGGGAACCTGGGCCTCGTGGAACTCGCGAACGTTGTCGGCGGCGGCCTCGATCGCCGCCAGAATCTCGGAATCGACCTCCTCGACTGCCCGTTCGGCCTCGTCGGTGATCTCCAGGTTGCCCACGGAGACGCCGTCGAACTCCTCGGTGAACTCCCGGACGGCGACGTCGCCTTCCTCGCGAACGCGCTCGACGATCCCCCGGACGTCCTCGCGGACGTCCTCGATGCCGGCCGATCGCTCGAACAGCGCAGCCCGATCGGCCGGCCCGAGGTCGGCGAGTTCGTCCACCTCGAGAGTCGTGGTCATAGCCGTGGGTTCGAAGGGGGCGTGGAAAACCGTTTCCAGTCGTGGCCCTCGATTACTCCTCGATGGTCCGGAGGCCGACCGCCGACAGCGTCGCCCGCACGAAGAGATAGCTCAGGAGCGCGAAGGCTGTGAGCCCGATCGGTGCCGCGAGGAGCTGGGCGGTCCGGTAGGGGACGAGGAGCCGGGAGGTCCCGAGGACGACGAAACTCGCGACGGCGAGGCCCACCGCGAGGAGCGCGAGCCGGACGAATCGCTGCTGATCCATGGCTCCGCTTCGACCGCCGGCAGTAAGGGTGTCGGGGCTCCCGAGGTCGGGCCCGCCGGACGAGGGTCGATCAGCTCGCGCCGTCAACGGACCCCCGAGCCTCGATCTCGTGGGCCGCCTCGAGGATCGCGTCGTCGTCGACGTGCTCGAGCAGGCGCCGGTGGCCGCGCGTGGCCCGCCGGTCGATCTCCTCGTCGGGGAGGTAGGCGTCGAGCCGGCGATCGATCTCGCGTTCGCGGAGCTCACGGAGGCGCTCGTCGCTGGCGTCGGAATCGTCGGGAAGCCGGTCGTCGAAGTGCTCGCGCCAGCGATCGCGGTCGGTCCACTCGGCGGTCAGTTCGCTCTCCCGGCGGACCCAGTCCCAGTGCTCGCTCAGGGCCTCGGGGTAGCCCCGGTCGCGGCGGGCGTCGGCGATCACGGTCCGGGCGACGCGTGCGCCCCGACCGGCGGCGACGACCGCCTGTGCCCCCGCGTCGCCCGCGGGCGTCGCCACGTACAGCCCGTCGATCGGCGTCGTGCCGTCGTCTGCGGGACAGTCGCGGTCGAACCGCTCCTCGCCCTCTTCGCCGTGGTCGTCGGGGACGAACATCGACCCCTCGTCGAGCGGGCGGAGGTAGCCGGCTCCGTACCGGGTGGCCGCGACGACGCGATCGGCGCTCGTGGGTTCGCCCTCCTGGGGTTCGAGCCGGAATCCTCCGGCTCCGTCGTTGCCCTCCCCGTCGTCCCCGACGCGCTCGATCCGTTCGACCCGTTCGACGAGATCGGGCCGGAGTTCGGCGCCGGCCTCTTCGACGTGGTCGTGGATCAGGCCGTAGAAGGTCTCGACGTCGATCCCCGCGGGAAAGCCAAGGAAGTTCTCGAGGTAGCCACAGCGCCGGAGCGACGAGCGCCCGCGGTCGAAGACGACCGTCTCGAGGCCGTAGCGCGCGGCGAAGACGGCGGTCGAACAGCCCGCGGGACCGCCGCCGACGACGGCGACGTCGTAGTCGGTCCCCTCTCCCGCAGTCATTCCTGGCCCGCACCGCCGATCGCGTCGGCGACCCGCTCGCGGTCGAACAGCCGCTCCTCCTCGGGGAACTCGGGATAGGCCTCGCCGTGGTTGTCCTCGGGCCAGGCGCCGAACTGGTCGGGGTAGAGCTGTTTGGCCGCCATCTCGAGCTGGAAGAGGTTCATCAGCGGTCCCTGCTCGGGGTCGCCGGAGGGGTAGACTCGTCCGTTCTCGACGGCCGTGATCCGGCTCGCGACCGGGTGGTCCGCGAGCGTCTCGGCGATCGCCCCGACGTCGTAGTAGGAGGCGACGCCGTAGCGATGGAGGAGCACGTCGGGATCGAACTCGAGCATGGCCTCGTAGTCGTAGCTCGTCTCGTAGGTCAGCTCCTCGCCCGCGAAGGCGTCGGTCGCTCCCAGCGGGCGCAGATCCGACGTGGCGAACCCGGGCGCGTCGAGGGCGGAGGGGTAGAACGTCTCCTCCATGAAGATGATCGCGCCGACCGTCGGGCGCTCCTCTTCGGGCGGAAGCCCCTCCTCGATCGTCGCGACTAGGTCGTCGTGGACCGCCGACAGCTCGCCGTAGCGCTCGCCGGCCCCGAACAGCGCCGCGACCCGTTCTGCGATCTCCCAGAGGGTGTAGTACTCGTAGTCGTCGGCGTAGGACTCGGGAGGCTCGCCGTGTGCGCGGCTGTAGGCGTTGCCGAACCACGGGGCGACGTTCTCCGCGATCTCCTCGACGGTCTCGCGGTCCCAGCCCTCGAACGACGCGATGAGCGCGGGATCGGCGAGGTGGAGGTCGGAGTCGAGTTCGTAGAACAGCTCCTGATCGACGCTGATCGCTCCCGACCCCGTGTTGAGCTGGGTCAGATCCTCCCGGTCGAAGGAGACGCCCTCGAGGTGGTCGTAGTAGGCGTCCAGGGTCCCGCCGCCGGTTTCGGCGTCGAAACCCAGCGAGTTGACGGCGTCACCGTGGCCGTAGGCGACCGCCATGTCGGCGTACAGCAGGCTGTAGACCATGACGTCCTCCGGGATCGCCTCGAGCGTTACCTCGCCGACGGGCGCAAGCGAGGAGGTGTACGGCCCGCTACTGCCGTCGGTCTCGTTTCCACCGTTGGACTCGTCTTCGGCCTCCGACTCGTTTCCGGCGTCGGCGTTCTCGCTCCCGTCGGACCCGGTTTCCGTTTCGTTCCCGCTGTCGGTGTCGTTCTCGGCGGTTTCGGTCCGTGTTTCCGTCTCGGTGGCCTCGGTTTCGTTCCCGCTCTCGGTCCCGTTTTCGCCGTCTTCGCCGTTCCCCTCTTCCCCACCCAGACAGCCCGCGAGCAACGACCCGCCGACGACCGTCGTCCCGTACGTGAGAGCTCTCCGGCGCGTCACGTTCCTGCGTTCTCGTGCCATGTTTTTAGGCATCCCTAAAATCTCATAGTGCTTTCGCTTCCGCTCGGCCGGCGACCACCGTCGGGGCGGTCGGTCAGGCGTCGCCCGTAACGATCCCGGCGACGCGCTCGCGGTCGAACAACTGCCCGCCGCCGAACGAATCGGGGTAGAGATCCCGAGCGGCCCGCTCGAGCTGGAAGAGATGGATGATCGGCCCCTGGTAAGTCAGCCCCCCGTAGACGACCCGTCCCTCCGATACTGCCCGGAGCCGACTCGCGACGTCGTGGGACTCGAGATGGGAAACGATCTCGCGCTCGAAGTAGTCGGGCGTGACCGCTCCCTGTAGCCTGATGGCGAGGGCATCGGGATCGATCTCGAGGAGCGTCTCGTAGTCGATCTCGCCGCCGCCGGCCTGGGCGTCGGTCACGTCGGCGAGGGCGTCGCCGACCTCGAGGTCCGTCCAGTGTTTGGACTGGGTTCCCTCCCCGATGCGGTAGGGATAGAACGACTCCGGCGGGACGTCGGCGGGGTACACCACCGCGACGTCGGGGGTCTCCTCGGGCAGGCGCCCGCGGACGTCCGCGAGCACCTCGTCGTGGTACGCCGCGAACGCCTCGTAGCGCTCTCGCTCCCCGAAGACCTCGGCGACCGTCTCGAAGGCCTCGTACAGCGTGTAGTGGGGGTAGTCGTGCCAGTCGTAGACCCGCGAGAAGATCGTGTTCCCGACGAACGGGCCGACGGTCTGTGCGATCTTCTCGACGTCGCTCTCGCTCCACTGGAGGCGGTTCACCATGAAGTTCGGATCGATCAGGTGGACGTCGGCGTCGAGTTCGTGAAAGACCTCCTTGCCGGTGCCGTTCTGGTAGAGTTCGGTGAGGTCGTCGTCTTCGACGGAAACCCCCGGGAGTTCCTCGTAGAGGTGCGAGCCGAACCGGGCGCGGACGCCGACCGCCGAGAGCCCGTCGCCCTGGCCGAGCGCGACGCCCATGTCGGCGTAGTCGCCCGTATACGAGAGCCAGGTCTCGGGGATCGCCTCGAACTCGACCTCGCCGACGGGCTCCATCGTCACCGAGTAACCCCCGTCCTCGGCGTCGTCGCTTTCGTCGCCGCGCGTCCCGGCGTCTTCCCCGCCTTCGTTTTCGTCGCTCCCGCCGGTTCCGTCCGTTCGGTTCTTCCTGTCGGTGTCGCTCGTGTCGTCGTCCGATTCGCCTTCCGTCTCCGCGCCGGTCTCGTTGGTCCCGTCGTCGGGGTTTCCATTTCTACTGTCGCCGCCGTTCCCACCGCCGCCCAGACAGCCGGCGATCGCCCCGATCCCGGCGGCCACGACGCCGGTTCTCAACAACTGCCGTCGGCTCGGTTCGTGCATACGTTTTAGGCATGCCTAAAACATAAAGCCGTTCCGATTCTTAGGCGGGCCTAAATACGGCGTTCCGAAGCGTCCTTCTGCGGGGTAGCGCCCGGCAGCACAGCCGCCGGGGGCTACGGACGGGCCGACGTTTCTGCGACGAACGCGTCCCGACGTCGCTCCGAAACCACGCAAATCAGAGGACAGGAGGTGGTCTGCGTGTCGTCATCGGTCGAGGTTACGCCGGTAGCCGGTACGTACCCAGACGGTCGAGATTCTGCGAGAACCGCCCGCGATCGAGAGAGTGTCGCCCGGAACACTAACGTCCGACCTCATCCCTGGCGGCATGCCGTGTCGGTCGGCTAACCCTCGTGCCGGGCGTCGCGTGGGTTCGCTAGAACCCACGATCTGTGAGGCGGCGTCAGCCGCCGGTTGCGCGGTTCCTGGCGGAACCGCGACTTGTGAGACGGTGTGAACCGTCGAGTCCGGGATTCCGAGCGGAATCCCGAGTCTTCGGATGTCGCGCGCCCGGGTTCGCCGTGCTGTCATCGCACCCGAACGGGTCGGCTCGGCCGGGGACTAAAGGCGCGCGTTCCCCGTAGGTGCCGGCCGGGGAAAAGCTCTCGGCCCGACGACCGCGATCAGACGGCGTACTCGTCCTCGGCGAGCTGGACGTACCGCCCGTTCCGGTAGCGGAACTTCCGGCGCTTGTAGCCCGCGAGGATCTTCGAGGCACCGATCCCGGCGGCGTACTTCCGGTCGAGCAGGACGCCCGCCGACCCCGCGTCGGTCATCCCGTTGACGACCTCGAAGACGCGGTCCCAGTCGTCGGGCTCATAGTCGGCGACCATGTCCGCAAAGGAGACGTTCCGGAGGATCTCGGCCCCGATCGCGCGCTTCCAGACGTCGTTGTACCGATCGAGGGTGCCGGAGGCCGCGAGCCGGCCCGCGATCGACCCGGTCCGGACGGCGACGTGGTAACCCCCTTCGTGAAACGCCGACGTGGTCCCCATCGCGCCGCCGGCGACGGCAATTCCCGCCCCCACCGGCGAGTCGATCGGCCGGGTCGAGGAGATGGGATACGTTTCGGTTCCCTTCGACTTCCCGCGGTCCTCGACGCGCGGGATCTCGCTTTCGACGTCGTACTCGTCGCCGTACTCCGCCTCGAGGAGCCGGCGGACGTACTCCCCGCCGGTCGGAATTCGGGCGTCGCCGGGGCGCAGGAGTTTGTAGGAGTCACGGTTGGGGACGTCGGCGAGGTCCATTCCGATCGGCATCGTCAGCCCGACGCGGGCGACGGTGCCGTCGTTGGGGAAGATCCAGGGGTAGGCGGTTTCGCCCGGAATGTGCCCCCACCAGAACTTCAGGCGGTCATCGAACTCGGAGAACAGTTCGGGGGGGAACTCCCGGTACTCCTGGTAGGCGATGTGGTTCGCCCGCGGCGGCGAGAGAGCATCCGAGGCGCTCCGATCGTCGGGAAGGAACTGATCGAGCGCGTCGATGGTGATCCGCCGCTGGGGGCCGTCGGCGAGGACGACCCGGTCGGCCACCAGCTCCTCGCCGGAGGCGAGCGTGAGCCGATGGCTGTATCCCGAGGACGTGCGTTCGCTCTTGAGGGCGGAGACCCCGGTCCCGATTCGGAGGTCCGCACCCGCATCCGTGGCGCGCTCGTGGAGCCAGTCGTCCATGCGCGTCCGGTCGAACGTAAAGCCAAAGCCGGGGTAGGAGGCGTCGATCCCTGTCGAGTTCAGTTCGACCTCGCTCGTCGGCCCGACGAAGTCACAGCCCTCGAGTTCCCGGAGGACGACCTCGTCGGGGATCTCCGAGAAGGGGATGTCCAAAATGTCGACCCAGTAGTCGAGCATCCCGGCGGCGTCCGTCGAGTCCGGGCCGAGTCCCTCGCGGTCCTCCCTCGGCACTCCCTGCTCGAACAGGACCGTCTCCGCGCCGTAGGCGGCGGCCTGCTCGGCCGCGGCGGCCCCCGCCGGCCCGCCGCCGACGATCGCGACGTCGGCACGCTCGCTCCCCGTAGTCATACTCCGGGGACACTCAGGCGACCGTAATAAACTGCCTGATACCGCCCGACCTGGCGGCTGACCGGCGCGTTCGAGCCGTGTGGTGGTCCGTCCCGTGGTACCTCGTCAGTAAGCGCCTCCGGATCGAAACGGGTATACTCTCGACTCCGTTGAGGAACTATACTTCCGATTGCCCCTATGTCCCCCCAGAACCCCCTCCGCGTCTCTCTGCGCCTCGCCCGTATCGTCGCCTTCGTCCTCTCGAGAGCCCTCCGCAACCCCGTCAAGTGGCTGCTGTGGGCGGTCGGTGCCCCGCTGGCCCGTGCCGGCTACGTCGACGGCTCCCGGGTCGAACGCGCGACCGAACTCGCCTGGCCCCGGATCGTCACGGGGCTGGCCCGGACCTCCCAGTCGGTCGCCGACCTCGCGATGGTCGGTGCCGTCCTGGGTTCGGGCGCGGTCGCAGGCATCGGGATCGCGACCCCCTTCGCCTTTCTCGCGGGCACCCTCGGCGGCGGGATCGCCGGCGGCACGATCGCGCTGGTCTCCCAGCGGTTCGGCGCCGACGAACACGGCGAACTCGACCTCGTCGTCAAACAGAGCGTCTGGCTGACCCTCCTGGTGACGCTCCCGCTCTCGGTCGTCTTCGCGGCCGTTCCCGACGAGTTGGTCGGGCTGGTCGCGACCGACCCCGCGATGGCCGCCTACGGCGCGACCTACCTCCGGGTGATGAGCGTCGCGACCGTCTTCATCGGCCTCAACCTGATCGCGAGCCGCACGCTGGTCGGCGTCGACGACTCCTACGCCGCGATGGTCGTTCGCGGGGGCGGCGCCGTCGCCAACATCGGGTTCAATGCCGTCTTCGTCTTCGGCCTCGGCTGGGGCGTCGCCGGCGCCGCCGCGGGCTCCGTGCTCGCGAACGTGCTCGTCACCTCCCTCTTCGTCTACGGCTTCCTCGGAGGGACGGTCCCCTTCGTCGGGCGGTTCCCGGTCACGGTCTCGCTGCGGGGGCCCTACCTCGATCGGGGGCTGACCCGGGACCTGATCGACATCTCGACGCCGATCGTCGCCACCAACCTGGTGTGGTCGACCGCCCAGTTCCCCCTGCTCGCCGTGATCGCGGTCTTCGGCCCCGAGGTCGTCGCCGCCTTCGTCATCGCCCAGCGGGTCCGCGGGCTGATGGACACCCCCAACTGGGGGCTCAACCTCGCCTCGAGTTCGCTCGTCGGCCAGGAACTCGGCCAGGGCGACGAGTTCGAGGCCGGGGCCTACGGCGACGACGTCCTCAAGCTCACCCTCCTGGTCTACCTCGCGATCGCCGCGGGCGCGTTCGCGTTCGCCGAGCCGATCGCGGGCGTCTTCGTCGAGTCCGGCGACTCGCTCGCGCTGACGGCCACCTTCGTCCAGGTCGCGGCCGTGAGCGTGATCTTCAACGGGATAAACGGCGCCGCCGCGGGCCCGCTGAACGCCAGCGGCGACACCCGGTGGCCGCTGTACGGCCGTCTGCTCGGCCTCTACGGCTTCGCGCTCCCGCTTGCGTTCCTCGGAACGACGTCCCTGGCGATCCCGTTCGTGGGAACGATCCCCGCTCTCGGGATCGCGGGGCTGTTCGCCGCACTCGTCGCGGAAACGCTCGTCCCCGCCGTCGTCGTCTGCTACCGATTCTCGACCGGCCGGTGGAAGGCCGTCAGCCGCACGTATCGTCCGGAGACGGAGGCGGTGGCCGCCGACTGAAGCGGAGGCCCGACGACGGGACCCGTCGCCCCGCCAACGGTCCAGGGCACCGGCTCCTGACGGGGTACCCGGTTAGGCCCTGGCTTTTCACTGCTCCGGCGCCACTCCTCCCCATGCGCATCCACTGGCACCGCCGGGACCTCCGGATCGCCGACAACCGCGGGCTCGCGGGCGAGGACGCCGAGGAGGTCCTCTCCGTCTTCGTCTTCGATCCCGCGGTCCTCGGGCAGGCCTCCCCGATCCGTGTCGCCTGTCTTCTCGAAGCGGTCACGGATCTTCGGGAGCGGTACCGCGAGCGCGGGGCCGACCTCCTGGTCGAACGCGGCGACCCGACCGGGATCGTCCCCCGACTCGCCGACTCGCGGGACGCGGATCGGGTCTCCTGGAACGCCGACTACTCCGGGCTCGCCCGCGAGCGAGACCGTGCCGCGATCGCCGCCATAGAGGATCGCGGGCTCGAGTGGAAATCGGCCGAGGACGCCCTCCTCTTCGCGCCGGGGTCGATCTCGCCCAACGAGGGCGACCACTACTCGGTGTTCTCTTACTTCTGGGAGAAGTGGGCGGACCGAGAGAAGGACGAACCCGTAGACGCGCCTCTCGAGGACGACCTCCTCGAGCCCGAGGATCCGGGGGAGATCCCCGGGCTCGACGAACTGGGGTTCGACGAGCCCGAGGCCGACCCGCCCGCGATGGGCCGCGAGCTCGCCCGCGACCGCCTCGAGACGTTCTGTGAGGAGGATATCTATCGGTACGCGGAAAAACGCGATTACCCCGCCGCCGAGGCGACCTCCCGGCTCTCGGTCGATCTCAAGTGGGGCGTCCTGGGGATCCGCGAGATATACGCCGCGACGGGCGAGGCGATGGCGAGGGTCGGCGGCGAGGGAGAGCGCGACTCAGTCGCCGAGTTCCGCCGGCAGCTCGCCTGGCGGGAGTTCTACGCCCACGTGCTCGCCCACAACCCCGAGATGGTCGGCGAGAACCTCTCGGGACCCGACCGCGTCGAGTGGCGTTCCGATCCCGGCGAGATCGACGCCTGGAAAACGGGAAAGACCGGGTACCCGATCGTCGACGCCGGGATGCGCCAGCTGCTCGCGGAGGGCTACGTCCACAACCGGGTGCGGATGATCGTCGCCTCCTTTCTCACGAAGGACCTGCTCGCCGACTGGCGGGTCGGCTACGACTGGTACCGCGAGCATCTCGCCGACCACGACGCCGCGAACGACGCCGGCGGCTGGCAGTGGGCGGCCTCGACCGGTGCCGACGCCCAGCCCTACTTTCGCGTCTTTAACCCGACCAAACAGGGCCGTGAGTACGACCCCGACGCCGAATACATCCGAGAATTCGTCCCCGAACTCGCTGACTGCGAGCCCGGGACGGTCCACGACTGGCCCGACCTGAGCGACGCCGAACGCGAGGAGCGCGCCCCCGACTACCCCGCGCCGATCGTCGATCACGGAGAGCGCCGCGAGGAGGCGATCGAAGCCTTCGAGCGCGCCCGCGAGGAGGATTAGTCGTCGAGCCGGACGCCCTCGCCGTCCTCGCTCGAGCGGTAGATTCCGTCGATCACCCGCTGGACGTCCAGCGCGTGGTCGACGTTGTCCTCCAGGGAGTCCCCCGAGGCGATCGCGTCGAAAAAGGCCCGCTGTTCGTCGGAGTGGGTGTCGTTCTGGTGGGCCTCAATCGAGGTGTCCGCGAGGTGGTTCGAGCCCGCCGTACTCGCCGAGTAGATCGTGAGGTCGTTCTCGAGTAGGTCGAAGCGGGCGGCGGCCTCGGTCCCCCGGACGACGAACTCGTGGTTCGCCGGCCGGTTGGTCGCCCAGGCGACCTCGAGAGAGATCGTTCGGTCGCCCCCACACCGGACGAACGCGGACGCGGAGTCGTCGACGTCGAACCCCTCGGGGCCGGCGTCCTCGCCCCACATGTCGAGGTAGGCGTAGTCCTCGCGGGTGCCGAACTCGGTCCGGGTGGTGCCCGAGACCTCCCGGACGGCCGGGTAGCCGAGCAGGTAGAGCGCGAGGTCGATCGCGTGGACCCCCAGGTCGATCAGGGCGCCCCCACCCGAGATCGCCCGCCGGGTGAACCACGACCCCCGGCCGGGAACCCCTCGACGGCGGACGTAGTTGGCCTCGATGTGAGAGATATCCCCGAAAGCCCCCTCCTCGATCCGATTTCTGACGATCCGGACGGTGTTCAGAAAGCGGTTGTTGAACCCGACCATACACCGGGCCTCGGTGTCGGCGGCAGCCGCGGCGATCCGTTCGGCGCTCTCTAGGTCGTGAGCGAGGGGCTTTTCCAGGAGGAGATGTCGGTCCTGCTCTAAGGCGGCGACGGCGTACTCCTCGTGGTACTTGTTGGGCGTGGTGACGATGACGGCGTCGACCTCGTCGAACAGCTCCCGGTGGTCGTCGTAGACGGAGACGTCGTAGCGCCGGGCGAAGCGGTCGCGAGCGTCCTCGGCGACGTCCATCCCGCCGACCAGCGGAACGCCGAGTTCCCGGAGGCGCTCGGCGTGGTACTGTCCGATGTTTCCGAGCCCGACGATCCCGGTCCGGATATCGGTGCGCTGTGCGCTCATGGCCGACTGTTCGAGCGCAGGGGTTTCAGTGTGGGTGATTCGAGTGCCGGGTCAGTAGAGCTGGCGTTCCCGCTCCTCGCGTTCTCGCTCCTCTTCGCTCTCGGCCGTCCGTCGCTTTCGACCCCGCCAGTACTGGCGGAGACCGGGCAGGATCTTGTTCTTCAGATCGAGAGCGAACGAGGCGATCCCGTAGATCCAGAAGAAAAACAGGACCGTCACCCCGCCGACGTAGACCAGAGGGATCCAGTCCATGATCAGCTATCGGATTCGACCTCGCCGGCGGCTGGCTCGGACCCGATGCCCGTGAGGTCTGCGACCCCGTGGGCCAGCGCCTCGCCCGTCGCGGTATCGAAGAGGTGGATCTTCGAGCGATCGAGGACGACGTCGACGTCTTCGTCCCCTTCGATCTCGGTGTCGGGGGTGACGCTCATCAGGAGCTGTCCGGCCATCCCCTGGTCCTCCATCGACGTCTCCTGGTCCTCCTCGAGCAGGAGGTAGACGAAGATCTCGTCGCCCATCGGCTCCAGGACGTCCGTCCGGACGTCGATCCGGTCGGTCAGGTGGGGTGCGTCGGGGTCCTCGATCTGGTCGACGAGGTAAACGTCCTCGGGACGGATCCCGATGCTGACCTGGTCGCCGACCGCGAGACTCGGGATCCCCGCCGGATCGAACCCGACCTCGAAGTTGTCGGTCTCGACCCCGTTCTCGACGACGTTCCCCTCGACGAAGTTCATCGACGGCGAGCCGATGAAGCCGGCGACGAACCGGTTCGTGGGTTCGTTGTAACAGACCAGCGGCGGATCGATCTGCTGGAGCTCGCCCGCGTTGAGGACGGCGATCCGGTCGGACATCGTCATCGCCTCGGCCTGGTCGTGGGTGACGTAGATGATCGTCGTGTCCAACTCCTTGTGCAGGCGTTGGAGTTCCGTGCGCATGTGGACCCGGAGCTTGGCGTCTAAGTTCGCCAGAGGCTCGTCCATCAGGAAGACGTCGGGGTTCCGGACGATCGCCCGCGCGATCGCGACCCGCTGTTGTTGGCCCCCCGAGAGCTCGTTGGGTTCCCGATCGAGCATGCCCTCGAGCTGGACGACGTCGGCAGCCTCGTCAACCCGGCGGTCGATCTCCTCTTTGTCGTAGTTCCGGAGCCGGAGCCCAAAGGAGATGTTCTCGTAGACGTCCATGTGGGGAAACAGCGCGATGTTCTGAAAGACCATCGCGACCCCGCGGTCCTTGGGGGGGAGCCTGGTGACGTCGGTGTCCCCGATGTGGATCGTCCCCTCGGTCGGCTTCGTGAGCCCGGCGATGGTCTCCATCGTCGTCGACTTCCCACAGCCGGAGGGACCGACGAGACAGACGAACTCGCCGTCTTTGATGTCGAGGTTCATGTCGTTGACGGCAACGACGTCCTCGTAGCGTTTCGTGACGTGATCAAGTGTTACGCGTGCCATTGTGATCTTATTCTTTGAGTGCGCCTGCGGTCAGTCCGCTCACGATCCGTTCCTGGGCGATGATGACGAGGATGACGACGGGGAGCACCCCGACGATGCTCGCCGCCGCCATCAGGTTAAAGTCGGTCGTATACTGGGTCTGGTAGCTCAGGATGCCCCCGACCAGCGGCGACCAGTTCTCGGGGTTGTTCTCGAGGGCCATGATCGAGCTGAAGAAGTATTCGTTGTAGACCGAGATAAACGTCAACACCGCGGCGGTCGCGATCCCCGGTGCTGAAAGCGGCATGATTACCCGGACCAGCGCGCCCAGCCGGGTCGTCCCCTCGACGCGGGCGGCGTCCTCCAACCCGTCGGGGATCTGGGCGTAGAACGTCGTCAGGATGAAGATCGCGAGCGGCAAGAACAGCGCGCTAAACGGCATGATCATCGAGCCGGGGGTGTTGACGAGTCGCGGCGGGCTGAACAGCTCGATCCCCAGGAACGGGACGACGACCGGGTTCCCGAGGAAGGCGTCGAACAGCGGGATGAGAAACGCCGCCGGCGGGAAGTAGGAGATCACCAGGATCCCGAGCATGAGCGCCCCCCGGCCGGGGAACTCGAGCCGGCCGAAGACGTAGCCCGCGAGGGTCGCGATGACGAGGACGATGATCGTCGTCGTCGTCGCGAGCACGAAGCTGTTGAACACGAAGTAATGAAACGGCACTACCTGGAACACCTCGACGAACGCGACGGGATTGAACCCCTGTGGGTGGGGGAACTCGACGCCGATGACCGGCAGCGACCAGTCGCCCGTGAGGATCCGGTTGTTCGGCGTCAACGCGAGGACGAGCAGCCAGTAGAACGGGAACAGCGTCGTGACGAGGAAGAATCCACACGCCGTCCAGAACAGCGCCCGGTAGAGACGCTGGCGTTTGGCCTCGTCCTTGAGGACGCCGTTCGTCCAGCTCTCCAGGGGTCCGGCCTCGGAGGTGTCGTCGTCGCGTTCGGTGGTCGTCGCCATCTCAGATCCCCTCCTTGTACTGCTGGTAGATGACGACCGAGACGACGATGCCGATGACCCCGGCTGTCACGAACGCGACCGCGGAGGCCAACCCCCGGCTCGAGTAGAAGGTCTCGACGACCATACACGAAAGCGAGGGGACGGTCGTACAGCTCGAAACCGAGTCGATCAGGCCGTAGATCCGCATCGAGTCGATGACCCGAAAGAGGACCGCGATCCCGAGTGCGGGGAGCACCAGCGGGAACGTGATGAGCCTGAACTGCTGCCAGCGGCTCGCGCCCGCGACCTTGGCGACGTCGTAGAGGCTCCGGTCGATGCTCTGGAGGCCGGCGAGGATGAGCAGGGCCATGAACGCCGTCGTCTTCCAGATGTCCGCGACGGTGACGATCAGGAACGCACTCGTCGGATCGTTGAGCGTGTTCGTCGACGCGACGATACCCCACGACGACAGATACTGGGTCAGGAAGCCGGTGCTGGGGTGAAACATCAGGTAGAAGATCATCCCCTGGATCACCAGCGGGATCGCCCACGGGATGATGATCGCCGCCCGGACCCACCGGCGGCCGCGGAACTCCTTGTCGAGGACGAGCGCCTGGCCGAACCCGATGATCGTCTCGAAGAAGACGCTGATAACCGCAAAGAGAAGCGTCACCAGCAGGGTGCTCCGGACCCAGTTCTCGACGTGGACGAACGGGAAGCTCCCGTCGGTCGAGATCCCCGGGAGGAAGATGACCGATCCCGGCAGATCCGGGTTCGCATCGCCCGTGAACAGGTCGACGTAATGCTGGAGGCCAATGAACTCCTGCTCGCCCTCGCCCAGGATGCCCGTGTACATCGACAGCTCGAACGTCCGCAACAGCGGATAGAGCGCGATCGCCCCGAGCAGGACGAAAATCGGCGTCAACAGGAGGTAGGCGAAGGCGGTCTCGCCGAGGTTCTCGATCCACCGCGTGACCGCCACGATCGGGCCCGACCGCTGGGATTCTCGACCGGCCTCCGATCCTCGCTGTTCGGTAGACATTAGCTGGATTCGATCTCCTCGATCGCCGTCTGGAGGTCAGCGGCTGCCTCCTCGGGTGTTTTCTCGCCGGCGACGGCCTGGTTTGCCTGCTCGGCGATCGTTTCGGCCTGGGAGGGCCACTCGGTCGTCACCGGACGGGGCATCGCGCCCTCGCCGGCGACCTGGAGTGTGTTCATGTAGTTGGCCACGACGCCGACTGCGTCGGGGTCGGTCGCCTCCTCGGACTCGAAGAGGTCGGGTTTCGGCGGGAGCCACGCGATGGCCTCGAGCATGCCCAGGTTGAAGTCGTCGGCGGTCATGGCGGACATCGCCTCGAGGGCGGCGTCCTGGTTTTCGCTGTTGGGGTTCAGACAGATGTGCCACCCGCCCTGGGCGGAGGTCGAGCCACCGGTTCCCGGGTAGGCGCCCTCGCCGTCCTCGACGGCGTAGGGAAGCGGCATCGTGCCGAGATCGTCGGGGCCCTCGAAGTCGAAGTCGCCGGTCAGGGCCTCGACGATCGCGTAGGGCCAGTTGCGGTGGAACGCGGCCTGGCCCTCGGTAAACGGCGAGAGGGCGGGGTTCTCTCTCCACTGGGTGATGTTTGACGAGGCGACCCCGGAGGGGTAGTCCTCGAGAGTCCCGTCGCCGCTCCCGTCGCTCGCGAGGGTGTACACCATCGACAGCGCCTCGATGAACTCGGGTTCGTCGATGGTGACGGGTCGGTCGCCGACCGGACCCTGGAGGTTCTCCTCGCCGCCGAAGTACGCCCCGCCGAAGGAGGTCATGACCTCGTTTAACGTACAACAGGCGGTTCCCTCGTAGATGTCCCACTGGGTCGAGAAGCCGAACTCGGCGTCGGAGGCCTCGGTGATCTCGGCGGCCATCTCGGCCCACTCCTGCCAGGTCATCGGCTCGGTCTCCCACTGCGAGAAGTCCTCGTCGGTGTAGCCGGCCTCCCGGGCGTACCCCTTGTTGTACATCATCACCGCGTAGTCGGGAAACAGCGGGATGCCGTAGAGATCCCCGTTCTCGGTGTCCCGGACCGTGTTGGTGAACGCCTCGAAGTAGTTGTCGTTGATCGTCGAGAGCGTTTCGTCGTCTAGCTCCTCGGTGAGGTTGGCGATGTATCCCTGCTGGATGAAAACGTTCGCCCACCCGGTGTCCATCATGAACAGGTCGGGGCTGGTCTCCTCGGCCTCGAGCAGTTCGATGTAGCTGTCCCGCTGTGCCCCCGAGTCTTGCTCCTGTTCGCTGAAACTGATCTCGACGTCGTCGCTGAGGCCGTTCTCGTGGAGCAGGTCCGGCAGGCTGTCCTCGACGTTCGAGATGGTCGTCGACCCCATCGCGATCGTGAGGGTGGTTCCGTCGCCGCCGTCGTCGCCGCCGTATATACAGCCGGCAAGCCCCACCGCGGCGCCTGAAGCCCCGGCGGCCTTGACGAACGTCCGTCTCGACACACCCGTCTCTTCGCTCCCAGTCCCCTGTAAACGCTTTTCGGACATGTACCGCCATTCTACCGGGTAGATACTTATAATTACTGCAGGAGTTACAACGGGTGTTGTTAACTACGTGTCAGTCGCCGCCCTCGGCGAGTTCGACCGTGACCCGTTCGGCCTCGACGTCCTCGAGGGTCGCCCCCCATCCTCCGACGGTGTAGGTGTCCCCGCCGGCGTCCATGGTGAGATACGCCCGCCCGGCGAGCGCCGAGAGCGGCGGCATTCCCTCGGTCGCCCCGGAGGGTCCGGCGTAGGTGACGTCGGTGACGACGCCGCGATGCTCCACGGGCTCTCCCGTCCCGACCGCGAGGCCAGTGACGGTCGCCTCGACTCTCCTCCCCGACTCGAGGAGGGGCTCGATCCGGCGGATACACTGGCGGACGTCGACGTAGGTCGCCGGGAGCCCGCCGTCGGAGGCCGAATAGATCGTCTCCTGGACCTCCCAGAGACAGGTCAGGAAGTACCAGTGGAAGACGTAGGCGTGGCTCCGGTCGTCGACGACGATCCCGTACTCGTTGGTCGAGTCCGCCGGCGGCGAGAAACAGGTCCACGTCCGGTCGATCAGGGCGACGAACGGCGAGGGGATCGCCCGGTGACGCGCCTCGGTACAGACCGCCGAGAGCTCCTCGCGCGGGAGCGTTCCCCAGTCCCCGTACAGACAGAGCTTGACGTCGACGCCGTCCTCGACGGCGGCCGAAAGCACCGGCGAGAGGCGCTCGTACTCCCCGCGGGCCAGCCCGATCTGGACCTGGTTGTCCGCAGACCGGATCAGCGACTCCGCGCGCGCGAGGACCGTCTCGAAGCGCGTGACGATGCTCACGTCGTTGTCCTCCAGGTCCGGACGGTCCCACCGCTCTTCGATCTCCTCGGCGGCGGTCTCGAAGCGGGTCGCCCGCGAGCGGAGGTCCTCGAGTACCGTCGCGAGGTCGTGTGCGCGCGCGTGGAGGCTCCCCTCGTCGTAGGTCTCGACGTACCCGCGCTGTTCTAAGTCCCGGAGGACGTCGTAGATCCGGGGATCTGGGACCGAACTCGACGTGGCGACGTCGGTCGCCGAAGCCGATCCCCGCTCCAAGAGCGTCACGTAGGCGTCGGCCTGGTACGGCGAGAGCCCGGCTTCCTCCAGGGTCGCCCGGAGTTCGTCGCCGTTCATGGGTCGGGCGCCCGGACGGACGACGGCCGGGCAGATACGGGTCTCGCCGATCCGGGGGGGACGCCGATCGGTTCGCCGCTCGCCTCCGCCTCTACGTCCGTCATTCGGTGGTCGATACCACAGCCGTTGTAAAATACCTGTTCCCGGGCGTCACACTCATGGCCCCCGCGACGAAAGGGCGGGCATGGCTGCGTACGCGCTTTTCGAGCGGCTCCGCCGGCCGGAACACACCGGCGTCCACCGGTGTTGGCCGTGTACGGTCGCGAACCTCCTCGTCCTCGCCATCGCCTGTCTCGCGCTCGGGAGGATCCGCAAGTCCTTCGCCGCCGCCCTCGGAATCGTCGGCGCGGGCGCGATCTGGCTGCGGGGCTACCTCGTCCCCTACACCCCCCGCTTTGCCCCACGACTTGCCTCCCTGCTTCCCGGCGACCCGTTCCACGAGGACCCGATCGAACCCGGGTCCGGATCGGGGCCGCCAGCCACGGGGCCCGAG
Source organism: Saliphagus sp. LR7 (assembly GCF_003344565.1). Taxonomy (NCBI): domain Archaea; kingdom Methanobacteriati; phylum Methanobacteriota; class Halobacteria; order Halobacteriales; family Natrialbaceae; genus Saliphagus; species Saliphagus sp. LR7. Next base: position 25,192 of record NZ_QPND01000019.1, read on the forward strand.
GACGGCCGGAATGCCAGCGGCGACGAGCCTGCAGGCGACGGCGACCGGACCGGGGAGTCCGAACCGGCACGGGGATCGCTCTCTGCACCCGGCGACGCGGCGACCGGCGAGGACCTCCTCGAGGGCCTCCTGGAGGCGGGCGTCCTCGAGGCCGACGCGGAGTCGGTCGCTCCAACCGACGCGTTCCGCCAGCGGTGGGACGAGGAGATCGAGGCCCTTCGGGGGGTCGACGACGACCGACTCGCGGAAGCCGCCCTGGCGGAGAGCGCGGCCGCCGACGCGGACGTCGTCACCCGCGACGACCGGACGTACGTCACCCTCGCGGCGGAGTCGGGCCGGACGATCGACGAGTCCTGGCTGCGACGGCCGACCGCGATCGGACAGACCGCGGCCGCCCGCGCGCTCGCGGAGATGGGCGTTCCCGACGTCGACCGGCCGAATGCCGCCGTCGCTTTGGGAATGTTCCTCGCCGAGTGTCCCGACTGCGGGAGCGAACTCGTCGAACGTCCCGTGGGGGGCTGCTGTGGCCCGCCCCAGACCGGCGCCGACGGCAGGGCAAAGACGGGGCTGACCTGTCCGGACTGTCGCGTCCACCTCCACGTCTTCGAGTGAAGTGGCGGTTCCCGACGCCCTCGACGGTCTCCGGCGGCCCGAATTCACCGGCGACGCCCGCTGCTGGCCCTGTACCGTCCTCAACGGAACGATCCTCTGGATGGCCGTCACGGTCGTGGCGATGGCCGGTCGCCTCCGGCTCGCCGCCGCTCTCGGGATCGTCGGGATCGCCGCGATCTGGCTGCGGGGTTATCTCGTGCCCTACACTCCCCGCTTTGCCCCACGGCTCGCCGCCGTGTTGCCCGGCGACCCCTTCGATCACGCCCGCGAGGTGGGGTCGCTGGCGGACGTCGTCGACGTGGGAGACGAACGGGCGGCGGCGATACTCGATGAGGCCCTCGAGTCCGGGCGCCTCGCTCCCGACGCCCGCCGGGCGTGGCGAGAGGCCGCGGCCCGCTACCGGGAACTCGAGGTCCCCGATCTCGCCGCCCGCGTCTCCGACCGGGTCCCGGCCGAGGCGCGGGCCGAGCGCAGGTGGGGGACCGACTACGTGGTCCTCGACGCTCCGGACGGCCAGATCCTCTGTCCGCGCCCGGTCGCCGTCGCCGACCTCGCCGCCGCCGACGCCCTGGAGGCGGCCGCGGGCCCGGCCGGCGAGCGCGAACGCCTCGCCGCGGCCGATCCGTTCCGGGCACTGCTCGAGAGCTGTCCGCTCTGTGGGGACACTCTCGCGATCGCCCGCTCGCCGTGCTGTGGCGCGGCGCCCCCTGGGACCGCGACGGACGAGCGCCAGCTCGTCTGCGAGGCGTGTCCTACACGGCTCTACGTCTACGACGAGAGCTGACCGCTCGGGGAACCACGACGACGGTCCCGGTCCGGGCGCCGGGTCGAAAGGCGTGGGTTTAGGAACGGATGGCGACTACGCGGGCCATGCACGACGCCCGGTTCGACGGGACGGGAGCGAACGCCCTCTTGGGCTGGCTGGCCGTCGCCGTCCTCGCGGGGCTGGCGATCCATGAGGGGCTCGCGGGCTCCTATCGCTGGTTCTCGCTGACCGCGGCGGCGATCGTTCCGGTGGTCCTGCCCGCGGCGACCCTGCGGGATCCCCGCGCGATGCCCCCCTGGGAGCTGATCGCGCTGGTCGCGGTCCCGGTCGCCGACGCGGCGCTGCTCGGCGAGACCCTCCTCTCGCCGGTCGCGACCTACCTCGCGGTCGCGGCGGTCGCGCTGATCGTCGCCGTCGACCTCCACACGTTCACGGCCGTCCGGATGACCCGCGCGTTCGCGCTCGCGCTCGTCGTCATCGCGACGCTCGCGGTCGCCGCGACCTGGAACGTCGCCCAGTGGGTCTCGGATACGGCACTCGGAACCGACTACCTCGTCGGCGACCGGAGCGGGGACGCCGCAAACCACGCCATGATGATCGACTTCCTGTACGCGACGCTCGCCGGCCTGCTCGCGGGGCTCGTCCTCGCGGGCTACCTCCGATGGCGGTCGTTCGCCCCGACCGCCGCCGGCGTCCCCCGATCGGCCCCCGAGGAGGTGCCCGAGCCGACGCCATCCTTCTCCCGCGAGCGCTTCGCACTCCCCGACGAACGGCTCGCACAGTGTTCGTGGGCGATGCAACTCGCGCTCGGCGTGTTGCTCGTCTACGGCCTGCTCGCCCGCGACGTCACGACGATCACCAACGCCGCCATCGCGCTGTCGGTCACCGCTCTTCCGGCCGTCCTCGAGCGCAACTACCGGCTCCCGATCGAGCCCGAACTCGTCGTCTGGCTGACGGCCGCGGCCTTTCTTCACGTCCTCGGCTCGGCGGGGCTCTACGACCTCCTGGGCCAGTGGGACACCCTCACCCATACGCTGTCGGCCTCGCTGGTCGCCGCGACGGGCTACACCGTCGTCCGGACGGTCGACCTCCACTCCGAGGAGGTCTACCTCCCCTCGCGGACGATGTTCGCATTCATCCTGCTGTTCGTCCTCGCCGTCGGCGTGGTCTGGGAGCTCGCGGAGTTCGGCGTCGACTTCCTTGCACAGCGGTTCGTCGGCGGCGACGCCGTCCTCGCCCAGCACGGGATCGACGACACGGTCACCGACCTCCTCTTCAATCTCGTGGGTGCCGTCGTCGCCGCGACCCTGGGGGCGAGCTACCTGACCGAGACCTCAGCCCGGCTCGCGGGCCGGATCGGCGGCCGGACGGGCGACTGATAGGGTCGGAGGAAACGGTGTACCGATCGGTCGCAGCACGGCCCTGCGATCGACGGTGCACTGGCTTTCCCCCGGACGACCGTAGCTACTCCTCGTAGGCCGGGGGCTCGTCGCGCCCGATCCGGATCTCGTGGGCCTCGACGTCCTCCAGGGCGGCGACCCGGCCGCCGACGGCCACCGTCCCCTCCTCGGTCTCGAGAGTGAGGGAGGCGACCTCCTCGCTGACCTCGAAGGAGACCTCCGAGACCCGCCCGGAGACGACCCTCGAGCGGCCGGACTCGACGTCCCGGCCGTCGATCGTCGCGTAGAACTCGCCGCCGGCGTCGAGGAGGTCCTTTACGCAGCGCCGGATCGAGGCGTACCGGCGGGGGTAGGGCCGCCCCTCGCCGTCCTCGGCTACGGTTTCCTCGGTCGTCGTCCAAAGGACGGTTCCGAAAAAGCCCGAGACGAGGAATCCGAGCGCCGAGCGGTTGAAGATCACGCCGTAGCGGTCCCGGTCGTCCCGGAGGGCGTCCTGGGTCGCGTAGATCGAGTAGGTGCCGTCGGCGACCGCGATCACCGGCGTCGTGATCCCCCGACGGGTGCGGGCGGTCGTCGCGACCGCGCCGTAGTCGAACTCGTCGGCCGGCGGCGCGCCCCCCGAGGGGGCCACGAGCAGGTCCACGCTCACCCCCGCATCGGTCGCCGCCCGGAGGTCCTCGGCGAAGCGCCCCAGGAGGTCGGGAGTCAGCGAGAGCGCGAGCTCGTACTCCGCGCTCTCGATGATCTCCTCGAGGTACCTGAGGATCGTCGAGCGGGACTTGACGAGGGTGACCGCCTCGGTTTCGCGGGCGGGTGCGGTGTACCGGCTCTCTAGCCCGTCGATCATCTCCCCCAGGGCCGCCTCGACGTCCTCGAAGGCCTCGCCGGGGTCGATCGCGACGACCTTCATTGGGCGCGACTCCTGGAGTTCGACCAGCCCCCGGTCGTTCAGGCTCCGAACGGTGTCGTACACCCGCGGCTGGGGGATCTCGGTGTGGTCCGCGATCTCGCTCGCCGTGAGCGTTCCGTGCTCGAGTACCGCGAGGTAGGCGTCGATCTCGTACTCGCCCAGACTGAAGCGATCCCCGACCCGCTCGACGGTCGAGCGGAGCTCGTCTCTGGCCATACGGTCGCCAGAACGCCCCCGGATAAACCAGTATTGGATCCCGAGTAACACTCGGTTTCGAAACGGCGTGGGGTCCCCCGGCGGGATGTCAAAGGACGCTTAACCACGGCGGTCGTGAGGGTCTGCCAATGGCGGGGGTACCGCTCCTGGCGGAGACCGAGACCGCGACCGGCGAGGGGGGAAACGCCCTCCCGAACTGGGTGGCCGACAGCGCCGGCGAGGTCCTCTTCGCGCTGATCGTCCTGCTGGCCGGCTGGTACCTCTCGAAGGTGGCTGTCCGGCTGGCCGGCCGGACGGTCGCCCAGCGGATCTCCCGGCCGAGCGTCACCCGGATGGTCCTGCGTGGCGTCCGGGGATCGGTGCTCTTTTTCACCGTGATGCTCGTCGTCACAATCCTCTTCGACGGCTTCGAGGCCGTCGTCTCGGTCGCCGTCTTCTCGGCGGTCATCGGTATCGTGCTCGCGCCCCTGGTGGGCAGCTTCATCAACGGGCTGTTCGTGCTCGCCGACCAGCCCTACGAGATCGGCGACATGGTCGAAATCGCCGACGCCGGCCACCAGGGGTTCGTCGAGGACATCACGATCCGGTACACGAAGATCACCACCCTCGACAACACGTTCATGGTCGTCCCCAACGCCGAGATACGGACCCGGGACGTCATCAACTACTCCGCCGAGGACGAGCGGACCCGACTGGGGATCAGCTTCGAGGTCACCTACGAGAGCGACGTCGATCTGGCCCGCACACAGGCCGAACAGGCCGCCAGAAGCGTCGAGGAAGTGATCGGCGGTGGCCCCGACATCCGGGTCGGCAGCGCCCGGTATCCCGCGGGCCCCCGGTGTTACATCGACGAGTACGCCGCAAGCGGTATGCGTCTCACCCTCCGGTACTGGATCACGAGCCCCTACAAGTTGCTCGCGGCCCGCTCGAAGGTCCAAGAACGGATCCGGGAGCGCTACGCCGACGCCGACGTCGAGATCGCTTACCCCCACACTCACCACGTCTTCGACGAGACGAGCGGATCCCCTCGAGTCCGCCTCGACGACGGCGGGAGGGTCGATGGGAACCGAGAACCGCCGGCGGACCGCCGCTAGGCCGCGGCGCCCTCGACCGTGATGACCTCGCAGTCGAGGTGGTCCCGGAGGTAGCGGTCGATGTTCGGGTTGTCGGTAAACCGCCGGAGCAGCCGGCGCCACCGCCCGGCCTGTTTGTGGCCGATGACGACGATGTCGGCCTCCTCGCCGGCGACCTCGTCCAAAATGGACTCCTCGACGAGAAACCCCGTCCGAACGACGTACCGGACGTTCTCGATTCGGCCTACCGCCCGCTCGACGGCACGTTTCAGGTCCGTCCGCGTCACGTTCTTGCTCGTCTGATACAGGTTCACGTGAAGCACCGTCAGTGCCGCCTCTCGCTCCTCGGCGACCTCAAGGGCCTCCTCCAACGTGCGCCGCGAGTGTTCGGTCAAGGGATAGCGGACGGGGACCACGACCAGCGTCATCAGGGAAGCGAACGCGACGGTGTGCTGTAAACCTTTCAGTTGACGCGTCTGACCCGTCCCTTCAGGGACGTCTCGACGCCCTCCGCCCGCGCGTACTCCGTCAGGACCTCGTACTGGGGGACCGCGGTCGTCCCGAGGCGGTCGTCGGCATCGAGGCCGGGGAACTCCGCGTCGGTCTCAACGAGGAAGTCCGAGGTCGCCAGCCGGTACGTGTCCCCGGGGTCGACGGGCTCGCCGCCGACCGACCTGACCGAGACGCCGTGATTCTCCGTGTCCCACTCGAGGACCGCGCCGCTGACCTGGGCGTGCCACCAGTCGGGTTCGGCGAAGCCGACGTCGAGGCCCGCGGCCCCCGAGAGGATGGCGGCGAGTTCGGCTCCGGATACCTCGACGACCGCGACCGGTTCGTCGAACGGGACGAGCCCGACGACGTCGGCGGCGGTCACTGCGCCCGCCAGGGGTTCGCCCGAACGGACGCCACCGCTGTTCTGGAGGGCGACGTCGGCGCCCGTCTTCCAGCGGTAGGCGTCGGCGACGAAGTTGCCGACGCGGCTCTCGCCGCCGAACAGCGTCGCCTCGGTGCGCTCCATTGGCCGGGAGACCGTCGCGAGCGTCTCCGAGAGGCCGGTCTCGCTCGCGAGGTCCGCGAAGGTGGCCGCGACCGCGGGGTCGGGCTCGCGTTCGACGGTCGAACGCACGGTGGCGGTCGATCGGCCCTCGAGGGAGACCTCGACGACGGCGCGGCCGCCGTCGCCGGGTCTGGTGAGGAGGGTGCCCGCGACGCGGTCGACGCGGGCGGTCGGGACGTGACCGCCGAGGATCACGTCGGCGTCGACCGCCCGCGCGAGGTCGTCGTCGCCCCGGCCGAGATGCGAGCAGACGACGACCCGGTCGACGTCGCGCTCGCGGAGCTTTCCGATCGCCTTCCGCACCGCGGGGATCGGCTCGGAGAAGCGAAGTCCGTTGGCCATCGGGTTCGTCGCGGCGGTGTCGGGGTCCGTGACGCCCGTAAAGCCGACGCGGACGCCCGCCCGCTCGCGGATCGTCCAGGGGGTAACTCCGGCATCGGCGGCGAAGGCATCCCCGTTCCGGCGGACGTTCGCGCTCACCCATGTCTGGGGCGAGTTCTCGAGGATCTCGCGGGTCGCCTCGAGCCCGAAGTCGAAGTCGTGGTTGCCGAACGTTGCGACGTCGGGGGAGATCGCGTCGTACAGCCGGAGGGCGTGGCGGCCCTCGGTGACCAGCGGGAGGACGCCGGGACCGGTGTTGTCGCCGGTGCCGACGACGAGCGCCCCATCGCGGCGGGCGTCGATGGCGGCCGCGAGCCGGCCGACCCGGGCGGGGTCGTCGGGCGCGTTCTCGACGTCGGAGTAGTGAAGCAGACGGAGGGGCATCGCGTTCGCCGGAGTAGGCCGAGGGGCGACTTCCCTCATTCGGTTCCCGTCTCGGCCCGCGAACGGACCGCACGGATTTTACCCCGCCGGCCGCTATCCGGTCCATGGACGCACGTACGGTCGAGGACGGCGTCACCGTCTACGTCGGGCGGGAGGGCTCTCGCGGCTCGAAGGGGCCCTTCCTCGTCGCCTACGAGAGCCCCGACGGCAAGGAGCGCTACGGCTGGTTCTGTACGAACTGCGAGGGGGCCGACGCGGCGATGGACTCGATGGGCCGCGTCGAGTGCAACCGGTGTGGCAACCTCCGCAAGCCCACCGAGTGGGACGCGGCCCACGAGTAGGTCCGGCCGATTCCGCGAACGCTTACCGACGGCGCGACCGGCCCGGGGCCCGCGTCGCGACGGCCGAGCCCGCGGTCCGCCGGAGATGGCCGGCCGCGATCGACCACTTCTGGAGGCACGCGATCAGGTACCAGCCGACCGCCTCGGCAAAGCTCGGGGATCCGCCGGCCACTCGCTCGCGGAACGCGACGGGGTTCACCGGGAAGTAGTTCCGCGGATCCGCTGGGTCCCGGACGTCGAACCGGTCCCCGTGTCGCTCGCGCAACTTCCCCTGGCCGCGGCCGATCCGGGCGCTCTGGGCGACGAGTTCGCGAAGCGTCGACCGCGCGGGGTGATAGAGGGTGATCCCGGGTTCGTAGACGAGGTCGAACCCGGCGTCGTGGGCGCGCCGGCCGAACTCCAGGTCGCCGTTCGAGCGCAGTCGGCCGTCGAAGCGGCCGACGGCGTCGAACACCCCCCGGCGGACCACGAGACAACAGGTCGGCGCGAACCGCTTCTCCCGAACGTAGGTCTCGACGTCGAACCCGGTCGCGGCCCTGTAGCGGGCGACGAGTCCGCCGTCGGCGACGACCTCGACTCGACAGCCCATGTACTCCCGATCCCCGGCCTCCATCCGGTCGGTGATCGACTCGACATAATCCGGCTCGACCCACATGTCCGCGTCGACGAACCCGAGGATCTCCCCCTCTGCCGCCTCGATCCCCGCGTTTCGTGCGGCGTAGGAGCTCTGGATCCTCTCCTCCCCGACGTAGCGAACCCGCTCGTGTCGGGCGAGGCTCCGGGCGACTTCCGTCGTCCCGTCGGTCGATCCGTTGTCCGCGATGACGACCTCGTAGTCGGTCGCCGTCTGGTCTCCCAGCGACTCGATGGTCGTTTCCAACCCGTCGGGATCGTTGTAGACCGGGACGACGACGCTGGTCTTCGGGTCACTCACGGTCGGATCGGGCAGTAGGGCGATGGGTATCGGTGGACATTTCTCTCCGTCGGGCCTCGATGGACCCGTTCACCCCTCCGTTCGACCGGCGGATGTAAAAGCTTTTTAGGTCGGCCAAAAACACGGCGTACATGACCAGCGACACGAGCGACGACCGCGATGGGGACCATGGTGGGTCCGGACGGAAGCGTGCCAGCGGACGACGAGACGTTCTCAAAGTAGCCGGATCGACTGCGGGGACGTTGTTGGTCGCGGGCTGTCTCGGCGGCGACGGCGAGGACGGGAACGGCGAGGACGGAGACGAGAGCGGGAACGAGACCGAAACGTCCACTGAGAACGAAACCGAGACGACAACGCCCGAGGACTCGAACGAGTCCGGGGCGAACCAGTCCCCGGCCGACTCCGAGGCGAACCAGAGTGCGAACGAGACCGACGGGAACGGAACGACCAACGAGTCCGAAGGAAACGACACTGAAGGAAACGAGTCCGAAGGAAACGACACTGACGGGAACGGGACGGCCGAGGAGCGGACCTACACGGAGGACGAACTGTTCAACATCGACGACTGGCGCGGGGACGGACCACTGATTCAGGATCGCCCCAGCGAGTACACGGGCATCTCGATGCTGGATCTCCCGGATCTCAGCGGCGAGCTCACCGTCTATCTCGGCGGCGGCGAGGGAGGGCTGTACCAGAATCTCATGAATCGGATCCAGTCGGCCTACGAGGAGTTCTCGGTCTCGATCCGTCCCGCGCCGTCGGCACAGCTGGCCAACACGATCATCGAGGAGACGTCCGCGGGCTCGAGTTCGGCGGACGTCTTCTGGGCGATCGACGCCGGCTCCATCGGCATCGTCGCCTCCAACGACGCGACCGTCGAGCTTCCAGAGCGGGTCGTCTCGGGGGTGCCGGACACGTTCCACCCGACCGACCAGTGGGTCGGGATCATGGGCCGCGCCCGGAGCATCCCCTACAACACCGACGAGTTCGACGCCGAGGACGTCCCGAACGACGTCATGGCGTTCGCCGAGGACGAGCGCTTCCAGGACGCGATGGGGTGGGCACCCACCTATGGTGCGTTCCAGTCGTTCGTCACGGCGATGCGGCTCATCAACGGCGAAGAGGAGACCCGACAGTGGCTGAACGGGATGCTAGAGCAGGGCGTCCAGACCTACGACAACGAGCTGGTCGTCGCGAACACGGTCGCGAGCGGCGAACTCGACGCGGGCTTTTCGAACCACTACTACTCGCGGCTGGTGTACGAGGAGCGCCCGGACGCCCCGCTGGATCTCGCCTTCACCCAGGGGGACGCCGGCGCACTCATCAACTGCTCGGGGACCGAGATCATCCAGGGAACCGACAACGAAGAGCTCGCGGCCGACTTCATCCACCACCTGCTCAGCATCGAGGCCCAGGAGTTCCTCGGGACGCGAGGCTACGAGTACCCGCTCGTCCCGGGCGTCCCGCCGATCGGCGACCTGCCGACGATCGACGAACTGAACCCGCCCGAGCTCAACCTCGCGGAGCTCTCGGACGTCGAACCCACCCTGCAACTGCTCCGGGAGGTCGGCGCCCTGTAGCATGTCCGTCGCCGACCGGCTGGCCGAACCGTTCGATCGGGGGGGCAAGGGCAGCCACCCGATCGGGTTGACCCTGCTGAGCGGCGCGATCGCCGCCGCGGTGCTCTCGCCGCTCGTCTGGATCGCCATGCGGGTCCTCCAGGTCGATACGGAGTACGCGCGATCGATCCTCGTGCGCCCGACGACGGTCGAGATCCTCCTGACGAGCCTCGCGCTCGTCGCCGCCGTCACCGGCGCCTCGATCCTCCTCGGCGTTCCCCTCGCCTTCCTGACCGTGCGGACCGACCTCCCCTTTCGGCGGTTCTGGACCATCGCCGTGGCGCTGCCGCTGGTGATCCCGAGCTACATCGGGGCCTTCACGTTCGTCATGGCGTTCGGCCCCAGCGGCGAACTCGCCGACGCGCTCGCGCCACTGGGAATCGGGTCGATCCCGTCGATCTACGGCTTCTGGGGGACGACGCTCGTGCTCACGCTGTATACGTATCCGTACGTGTTCATCACCACGCGGGCGTCGCTGCTCTCGTTCGACCAGGGGCTCGTCGAGGCCGCCCGAACCCTCGGCACCTCGCGGCGGGAGGCGTTCAGGCGGGTGACGCTCCCACAGCTCCTTCCGGGAATCACCTCGGGGGCGCTTCTGGTCGCGCTCTACGCCCTCTCTGACTTCGGGACGCCGTCGCTGATGCGCCTCGACGTCTTCACGCGGGTCATCTACGTCGAGTACAACGCGTTCGGTCGGGAGACCGCGGCGTTGCTCTCCGTCCAACTGCTCGCGATCACGGCAGTGATCCTCGCGATCGAATCGCGGATCGGCGACTCGAACCGGGGCGCGTACGTCGGGACGAGCCCCAAGGAAAGCGAGACGACCGTCTCCCTCGGGCGGTGGACGGCTCCGGCGCTCGGCTTCTGTGCGCTCGTCGTCTGTCTCTGTCTCGTCCTCCCGATCGGAATCCTGCTCCAGTGGCTGGTCCGCAGTCCCGAGGGCGCCACCAGGATCGCCTCGGGGTTCCGGCTGGAGTTCGTGCTCAACTCGGTGCAGGTCTCCCTGGCTGCGGCGCTCGTCTGTGCGGTCTCCGCCGTCCCGGTGGCCTACCTCGCCGCGCGACACCGCTCCCGGCTCGCGGAGCTGTTCGATCGCGCGACGTACGTCGGCTACGCGATGCCGGGGATCGTCCTCGGGCTGGCGCTCGTGTTCTTCGGCGTCTGGTACGACGCGTCCGCGGGCGGGATCTCGGAGACGCTTCTCGGGAGCAACGTCGCGCCGGGGCTCTACCAGACGCTCCCGCTGTTGATCTTCGCCTACGTCGTCCGTTTCCTCCCCCAGGCCGTCGGCGCGACCCGCTCGTCGGTCCGGCGCGTCGATCGGAGTCTCACCGAGGCCGCGCGGACGCTCGGGCGCACCCGATCGGCCGCGTTCCGCCGGATCACGCTCCCACTGATCGCGCCGGGCGTGATCGGCGGGAGCGCGCTCGTCTTTCTCACGACGATGAAGGAGCTTCCCGCGACGCTCCTGCTCCACCCGACCGGGTTCGAGACGCTCGTCACCTACATCTGGGGACTCCGCGAGAGCGCGGACTACGGCGCCGTTGCCGTCCCCGCGCTCGCGCTCATCGTCGTCTCCGCGCTCTCGATGGTCGTCATCCTGTCACAGGAGGATAACGCATGACACGACACGTCCACGACGAACGGTCCGCCGTCTCGACCGACCGATCCGCCGAATCCACCCGCGAGCCGGAGGGCGATCCCGTCCTCTCCCTCGAGGGCATCGCCCGGTCGTACGCCACCGAAACCGCCCTCTCGGAGCTCTCCGTGTCCGTCCGCGACGGCGAGGTGCTCACCCTGCTCGGCCCATCGGGCTGTGGCAAGACGACGACCCTGCGGCTGGTCGGCGGGCTCGAGCGACCGGACGCCGGTCGGATCGAACTCCACGACGACGCCATCGCCGACGCCGACCGGGGCGGGTTCGTCCCCGCCGAGGAGCGCGATATCGGCCTCGTCTTCCAGGACTTCGCGCTCTTTCCTCACATGACCGCCGCCGAGAACGTCGGGTTCGGGTTGAACGACCGCAGCAAGGCCGAACGCCGGGCCCGCGTCGAGGAGTTGCTCGCGCTCGTCGATCTGGCGGACCACGGCGAGGACTACCCCGGCGAGCTCTCGGGCGGCCAGAAACAGCGGATCGCGCTCGCACGGTCGCTCGCGCCCGAACCCGACGTGCTCCTGCTCGACGAGCCGCTGTCGAACCTCGACGTGAGCCTCCGGGTCTCGATGCGCGAGGAGATCCGCCGTATCATCGACGAGACGGGCGTCACGGCGATCTGGGTCACCCACGACCAGGAGGAGGCGCTGTCGGTCGCCGACCGCGTCGGCATCATGAACGACGGCCGCCTGGAGCAGATCGGCCGCCCGGAGACGGTCTTCGAGCGTCCCGCTTCGCGGTTCGTCGCCACCTTCCTCGGTCGCGCCGGCTTCCTCTCGGCGACCGTCGCCGACGGCGTCCTCCTGACGGAGGTCGGCGAGTTGGATGCCGACGCGCTCGTCGGGGTGGAGCGATCCGACTGGGGGGCGCTGTCCGAGGAGGCCGCCGTCGACGTCCTGGTCCGACCCGACGACCTCCGGGTGACGCCCACCTCTCCCGCGGACGCCGACGGCACGATCTCCCGGCGCCAGTACCAGGGGCCGTCGTTCGTCTACCGCGTCGAAACCGACGGCGGCGACACCGTCCAGTCGCTCCACGGCCACACGGAGGTGTTCGACGTCGGCGAGTCGGTTCGTCTCGACCTCGTCGCGAACCACCCGCTGGTCTGGTTCCCGTCGGCCTGAGCCCGGCTCACTCCCCGACGACCCGCTCCGTCAGGGGCATCTCCAGGACGGAGACCAGCCGGTAGAGCTCCTCGGCGACGTTCAGCTCCCCCTCGCGGTGTCGCCGGTAGGTCTCTCGAACCGCCGGCCAGTCGACGCCGGGAAGCTGCCGGCCGTTGGCCTCGTGTCTGTCGAGGGCCCGACCCACGAAGTCGTCGCCCCGGACGACCTCGTTTTTGTTCTGCCAGGGGCCGTCCGTCCGGTAGGAGCCGGTCGCCCTGAGCTTGTCGACCTGGTTGGTCACGCGGTTGCCGACCGCGTGGGCCGCCTTCGGATAGTCGAGGGGAATCCCGGTCCCGGCGTGGGGGATCGCCGCGAGCAAGCCGTCGAGACGCTCGATCGCCCGGTGGAGCGGGTCGTGGCGGAGCCGGTATTTCAACGGCATCGCACAGTGGAGGTCGATCAGCCGCCGGTCCAGAAACGGGTTCCGCGTCGGGGCGATCTGGAGGGCGCTGTAGAGGTCGAACCCGATCCCGTTCGTGATCGGGTACAGCGTCGAGGCGAGGCTGAGTCCCCCGACGGACTCGTACTCGACGCCGTGGAAGTCGACCCGGCCGCCCCTCGAATCGACGTTGCGCCACAGGATCCCCTCCAGGGGGGTCGAATCGAGGAAGGGCGGCCGTCGGACGGGTCCCGAGTTCGCCAGTTCGGAGACGAACTCGGGAAGGGCCTCCGGCAGGCGCGCGAACGGCAGCCAGAACCGAACGCCGGCGGGCAGGTCGAGCGTCGCCTGCGAGACGCTCCAGGAGCCGAAGAGGTCGTCGCTGTACAGCCCCGTCAGCAGCGTGTCGGCCTCCTCGCGGATCTCCTCGGCGAACCCGAGCGCGTGGCCCGTGTGGAACGGTCCGATGAACTCCTGGATCGGGCCCGCGCGCTCGAGCAACTCGGCGTGGTAGTTCGGCCCGCGATCCAGCAGGCGAAACTCCGCGCCCGCGGCGTCGGCCGACCGTTTGGCGATCCGTGCCTCCCGGTTCCAGCCGTCGCCGAGGTGAAAGCCCGTCGGCGGCTCGTCGGCGGCGGCCAACACCGCCCGGGAGTCGCTTCCCCCGGAGAGCAAGAGCCCGTGGTCGCGGTCGTCGCTCGTCCGGTCGGCGACCGCCCGGTCGAAGCGCTCGGTCAGCTCCCCCACGAAGTACGAGAGGGGCCTGTCGATCGGGCGGTAACGGGGTTCCCAGTACCGGCGCCGGTCTACGTCGCCGCTTGCGATATCGTACGTCAGAACCGTCGCCGGGGGGAGTTGTGAGACGCCCCGGACCGGCGTCCGCGTGCCGATCGTGCGCCGACAGTAGAGGTACTCCGCGAGGTACTCCTCCTCGAAGCGGAGCTCTCTCCCCGGCACCACGGGCACCGTCTGGACGTTCGTCGAGAAGGCGAGGCCGTCCTCGGTAGCGGCGTAGTACAGCGGGCGCGCGCCGAGCCTGTCGAGGAAAAAGGAGACGGTGTCGGCGGCCGGCTCGTAGACACAGCCGACGAACTCGCCGTCGAGTCGGGTGACGAACTCGAGGCCGTGGTCGGCGTACTCCCGGGCGCAGACGCGGGCCGACTCGTTGGGATCGACGGTGGTCCGCGTACCGTTCGAATCGGTGACGCTGTACACCTCGCCCCATGTCCAGACGAGCGCGCCCCCGGCCTCGGCGGGCTGGTCGGTCGCCGTCCCCTCGTGGAACGCAGAGCGGACGGAAACGCCGTGCTCGCGATAGGTGTCGGCGACCTCGCCGGCGACGGTTTCGGGAACGGTCTCGACCTCGATGCTGTCGGCCGCGTCGCCGAAAACCCCTGAGAGGCCGACCATCTCAGTCCTCGTCGCCCACTCGCGGTGCGTCCGAGAGCCGGCGCGCTCCCCGGTCGGCAACGAAGTCGCCGGCCGCGAAGCTCTGGAAGACGTCGGCGCTTGCGGGCTCGTAGAGCTCCTCGCTGGCGACGGCGTTGACGATGGTGGCGTTCCGGTAGGGACCGAGCCCGAGGTCGGGCGCGTTGATTCCGTGGGTGTGTAACTCCGCGTTCTGGACGAAGATCTCGCCGTCGAGTCCGTCGGTCACGAAGCGGAAGTCCCGCGTGATCTCGAGACGGCCCTGCCCGTCGCGCCGGAGCCGGTCCTCCAGGGGCGCGAGGAAGGGCGGATCGCTCCGGGCGTAGCCCGTTCCCAGGACGACCACCTCGCTGTCGTGGAGGAACCGTTCGTCCTCCTGGCACTGCCGGCAGATCATCCGGTAGCCTCCCCGCGACTCCCGGCTCTCGATGTCGGTGACCTCCGTCGCCGCGAGCAACCCCACGTCGGGATCGGCGTCGCCGATGGAGTTCCGGTAGAGCGCGTCGTAGATCCGCGCGCTCGTGCGCTCGTCGATCCCCTTGTAGAGGAGGTCCTGGCTCCCGAGCAACTCGTCTTTGGTCTCCCGATCCAGATCGTAGAAGTAGTCGATGTAGTCGGGGGTGTAGACCATGTGGCCGAGTTTGCCGTCAGCCATCTGGAAGAATCCCCGCGACCGGGTGATCCAGTCGAGGCCGTAGTCGTGGTCGGGCTGGCGCTCGAGGAGGTCCCGAACCACCTCCGCCGCGCTCTGGCCGGAGCCGACGACGGTGACCGAGTCGGCCTCCAGACACCGCTCGCGATTGTGCAGATATGACGCCGAGTGGAACACGTCGCCTCCGAGGACGTCCTCGAACTGGTCGGGGACGTGGCGCTGGGTCCCGATCCCCATCACGACGTTCTCGGCGGCGTAGCTCGTCCGCTCGCCCGTCCCGGGATCGACCGTCTCGACGACGAAGACGCCTCCCTCCTCCCGGACGTCGGTGACCCGCCGGTCGAACGCCAGTGACGGTAGCTGGTCGGCGACCCACCGGCAGTAGTCATTGTACTCGCGACGCGGGATGAAGAACTCCTCGTAGAAGTAGAACTCGTAGAGGCGGTCGCGGTCGTGGAGGTAGCTGAGGTAGCTGTAGGGGTTCGACGGATCGGCCATCGTGACCAGATCCGCGAGGAAGGGGACCTCGAGGGTGGTCTCCTCGATGAGCATCCCCTCGTGCCAGTTGAACTCCGGTTCCTGCTCGAGGAAGACGGCGTCCACGTCGGCGGGCGCGTCGTCTACGAGCGCCGCCAGCCCGAGGTTGAACGGGCCGATTCCGATGCCGACGACGTCGCGGACGCGGTCGGTCATACGATCTCCTCCTCGAACCGATCCCGGTCACAGAACATGAGAACGCCCGTCTTGTCGGGCAGTTCGACCTCGCGCTGGCGCTCGAAGCCGCTCCTCTCGAAGGCGCGAATGGCGCGTTCGTTCCGGGCGTCGGGCTCCGTGACGATCCGCCGGGTTTCCGGATGTTGGAACTGGAAGGCGACCATGGCCGTCACGAGCGGGCTCGCGTACCCCTTCCCGAGATACTCGGGGGGACCGATGAGCAGGTGGATCCCCTGGTCGGCCGGTTCAGCGTCGTAGTACTCCCCTATTCGGTCCCTGGCGGCCCAGTAGGACTCCCAGTAGCTCATCGGGGTGTGATCGAGGTAGCCGATGTACAGCGTCTGGTCGTCGTCTCTCGCCCGCTCGTCGATCGTGTCTCTGACCTGGGGAAGCGGATCGTTCTGGGTCCAGTAGGGCAGGACATGCTCGCTGTTGAGCCACGTGTGGAGGCGTCCGAGGTCGCGCGCGAGATCGACCTTCCGGAAGCCGATGGTCCTCCCGAGGTCGGGGTCGGTCGTGAGGAAGCTGTACCCCGACCCGACGGTCTCCCGGGGCCCGGTCATGCCGGGATCGCCCCCCCGATCGCCGTCCGGAGCCGAGAACCCGTCGTTTCAGTGTGTGAGTTCATCTCCTGATCGCTCGTTACACCCAATTTTTAGGCCAACCTTAAAAATGTGTAGGTCCCGCGTCGGCCCGCCGACGCGACGAGGCTCTCACACCGACCCTTTCGGATCCTCGAATAAAGCCGTTCCCATATGTTTGGCCGGCCTAAAGCACCCGTCTCGAGGCTCGGAGGGGACGATACTCGGGGATGAGTGGATTTATACGCCCGAGGCCGGAGGGGTGACGTAGACACAGCCACCCGCCATGTCCGACTCCGACTCCCCGCCGGCCTCGCGACGCGAGAAACTCGACGCCTTACGCAGCGTCCTCGCCTACGACCCGAAGCTCACGGTTCCGATCGTCGCTCTGGGGATCGCCGCCGCCGTCCTCGAAGGGATCGGACTGAGTTTCGTCCTTCCGATCATCGAGCTGGTCCGGGCCGACGGCCGGCCCGCGGAGGGCGGGATCGCCGGGGTCTTCGCCACCGTCTACCGAACCCTGAACGTCCCGCTGACGCTCGGAACGGCGGTGCTCGGCGTCGCCGCCGTCATGACCGTCCGCTTTACCGCGAGCTTCCTGGTGGCGTGGTTTCGCGAACGCCTCCGGATGTCCTACATCAGGGACCTCCAGACCGAGGCGTTCGGGAACGCCTTCGACGCCGAGATCACCTATCTGGACGAGGAGGGCTCGGACGACGTGCTGAACGCGATCATCACCCAGACGTTCTACGCGGGCCAGGTGATCGAGCGGCTGGTCGTCTTCGTCGAACAGTCGTTCCTCGGCATCGTCTACGGGCTCATCGCCTTCCTCGTCTCGCCGACGCTCACCGTCCTGACGGTCGCCGTGCTCGGGGGCGTGACCGTGTTGTTGCGCGTCGTCGTCGAACCCGGCTACGACATCGGCGATCGGGTCGCCGACGCAAACGAGCGGCGCCAGGAGGCCGCCCAGGCGGGCACACAGGGGATGCGCGAGAGCCGGATTTTCGGACTCGTCGACGAACTGTACGGCGACTTCGCCGACAGCGTCGAGGACTACACGCGGGCCCGGATCAGGCTGCGCCGCAACGAGGCCGCGATCGACAACGCCTATCAGCTCGCCGTCGCGGTCTCCGTGTTCGCGCTCATCTACGTCTCGCTTACGTACGCGGAGCTGACCCTCGGCTCGCTCGGACTCTTCCTCTTTGCGATGTTCCGGCTGGGGCCCAAGGCCAGCCGGGCCAACGAACTGCTCTACCGGATCGAACAGGACCTCCCACATCTCGTGCGCACGCGACGGTTCACACGCGACCTCGCGCGCAACGCCGAGCCCGACGTCGCCCGACGCGAGACACCCAACACCGTCGAGTCGATCGCCTTCGACGACGTCAGCTTCTCCTACGACGGGGAGACCGACGTGCTCCGCGGGGTCGACTTCGCCGCCGAACGGGGGGAGTTCGTGGCCTTCGTCGGCCAGTCCGGCGCCGGGAAGTCGACCGTCGTCTCCCTGCTCGCGCGGCTGCACGAACCCACGGGCGGCGAGATCCGGGCCAACGGGGTCCCGATCGGCGAGATGGACATCGCCGAGTGGCGCGAGCGCGTCGCCGTCGTCGGCCAGGACCCCTACGTCTTCGACGACACCCTCCGATACAACCTGACGATCGCCGACAGGGCGGCCACGCGCGAGGAGATCGATCGCGTCTGTGAGATCGCACGCGTCGACGAGTTCCTCGACGACCTTCCGAAGGGGTACGAGACCCGGGTCGGGGACGACGGCGTGCGCCTCTCGGGCGGACAGAAACAGCGCGTCGCCATCGCACGGGCCCTGCTGGGCGACGCCGACGTGTTGCTCCTCGACGAGGCGACCAGCGACCTGGATTCGACCCTCGAGCGCGACGTCCAGGAGGGCATCGAGACGATGGACGAGGAGTACATCGTCGTCACCGTCGCCCACCGGCTCACGACGGTCCGGAACGCCGATCGCATCTACACGCTCGACGCGGGCGAGATCTCCGAGGTCGGCTCCCACGACGACCTCGTCGAGAACGACGGCGAGTACGCCGCCCTCTACGCGACCCAGACCGGTGGGTAGAGCGCCGAAGCCGCCGCGACTACCGGAGTCATCGCTCCAACGCCGCCTCGTACAGCGCCTCGAACTGCGGCACGACCGTCTCGGCCCGGTAGGCCTCGATCTCCTCGGCGGCCGCCGCCGATCGGGCCGAAAGCGCCTCGCCAGCCAGGAGGTCCGCCAGTGCGGCGACGAACCCCTCGATGGAGCCGTCGGTCGTGACGCCGGCATCGCCGACGATCTCGGCGACGCTGCCCACGTCGCTGGCGACGACCGGCGTCCCCGTCGCGAGCGCCTCGAGGAACACCCGCCCGAACGGTTCGTCCCATCGACCGGGATAGACGAAGCAGTCGTGGGCCGCGAACACCGCCGGGAGGTCGTCGTTGGGTAGCCACCCGGTGAACGCCACGCGATCGGCGAGACCGCTCTCTGCGGCCCGGCGTTCCATCTCCGCCCGGAGGTCGCCGTCGCCGACGACCGTCAGTCGGACGGCGTCCGAAAGCTGGCGGTTCAGTCGCTCGAGGATCGGGACGAGGCGATCGACGCCCTTGTGTTCGGCCAGCGAGCCGACGTACAGCAGGTCGTAGGGCCCCTCGAAGTCGCTCTCGTGGGGGCGGCAAAACCGCTCGTCGAGAACGTTTGGAACGACCGTCAGCCGCTCCGGAGGAAAGCCGAAGTCGGCGTAGGTGGCCGCGATGTGGGGCGAGAGGGCGTGGTAGGCGTCGATCCGGTCGGCCACCCGTTCGCCCTCCCGCACGAGCTTCAGATAGCCCAGCCTGCTCGCCGAGCGATAGAGGGGGCCGTCCTCGCCGCCGCCGCTGGTCGCGATCGAACACGCCGTACACTTCGCCAGCCCGTTTTCGGTACAGGGCTCGCGGTCCATGTAGCGGAGGTCGTTCTTCGGACAGATCGCGCCGTAGGCGTTGAGCGTCACGACCGTCGCGGCGTCCGTCCGCTCGGCGATCGCCCCCATCGCCGGCATGGCGTTCATCACGTAGCTGTGAACGACGTCGTACTCGTCGAACTCGGGAAGGCGTTCGCGGAGCGCGTCGTTCAGTTGGAGCGCCGAGTGGTAGGGATATCCCGAGAGGTCGAGCGGGCGGACCGAGACGCCGGCGTCGATCGTCGCGTCCTCGGGCGGCGTCTCCCAGGGGTATATCGTCACGTCGTGGCCCCGATCGGCCAACTCGAAGGCGATCCGCGAGGCGCTGTGGGTCGCGCCCGTCCCCTCGCCCTGGGGGTACGTCGGATGGACGAAACCGACCTTCACGCCGTCCCCCTCGCGTTCGTTCTCATTCGGCGTACCCGAGGTCGCGGAGCCGTTCGGCGACGACGTCGTCGTCGGCCGATTCCTCGCCGTGGCCGGCGGTGGACGCACGGATCTTCCGGCGGGGGCCGTCCTCGTAGACCAGCCACGGGACGGAGACGAGTTCCGGGGTGTAGACGCCGCGGGGGTGGCCCCACTCCCGGAACGGGATCGGGAACGCGCGCTCGCCGACCATGTTGCCGTGGTCGGCCGTCACGACCGTCCTCCCCCCGAGCTTCTCCATCGCCTCCTCGACGTGGGGGAGCGCCCGGTCGAGGTTGGCGTCGTACAGCTCCCAGATCCCCTCGCGGTCGGCGTCGAGGCGTCCCTGTAACAGCTGGACCCAGACGTTTTCCTCGCTCGCTTCCGTGTCGGTGAAGTCCCCGCCCGCAAAGCGGGTGTCGGCCCCGATGAAGGGGTAGTGGGGCTGCATGTAGTGGATCACGAGTCGCTTGTCGGGGTGTTCCTCGTTCGCCCGGAGTGCGGCCGCCGTCACCGTCTCGGGGAGCACCGTGCCGTGGTCGTCGCTCCAGCCGTCGCCGCGCCAGACGTCGACGACGGCAGCAAACTGAGCCTCGATCGACTCGCGGTGCTGGTGGAGCTGTGGGTTCGCGGTCACGTAGACGGTGTCCCGGAGGTCGCGCCCGCCGACGTTCGCACGGAGGAACTCGACCGTCGTGGAGGCCCGCGACTCGACGCGTCGGAGGCGACCGGGCAGGTCCGCCCGGCGCTCGAACATGTCGTACCGGCAGGCGTCGAGCACGAGCAGGTTGTCCCAGTCGGCCGCGAACGGGTCGATGCCGTCCTCGTTGTACGAGCGGAGCCCGAGCCGGCGGTGGTACAGCCGGTTTGCGTGTCTGCAAAACAGGATCGGGTTCTTGAGCGCACGGGACAGCCGCGAACGCGCGTCCATGTGCCCCAACCTCGCTCGAGACGGGAAATGAGTGTTTCGCCATCCCGTTCGAGCGAACCCTCGCGTCGAGCGCAACGTTGATTCTCCATCGCGGTCCAGACGGCGTATGCACGTCCTCGCCGCGACGAACAACCTCTATCCCGAGCCGGAGGCGACCGGCTCCGGGCGCTACAACTACGAGGTCGGTCGCGAACTCGTCGAACGGGGGCACACGGTGTCGGTCGTCACGAGACGCCGGGGCGACGCGCCCGCCCGGGAGACGGTCGCCGGGATGGACGTCCACCGCTACGGCGCGTCGATCCCGCGGCTCCCGGCGACGCTCCGCGAGATCGACCGGCTGGTGGCGTCGATCCGGTCGAAGGCGCCCGTGGACCTCGTGAGTTTTCACGGCGCACTGAGTTCGTTCGGCGTCGATAGAGCGGTGGCCGACCCGGTTCCACGAACGTACACGGTCCACGGGCTCTGGGGCGTGGAGTACCGCGACCGGCTGGTCGACCCGAGTCCGTGGGCGGCCCCGTGGCACTGGCTCAACAGCATTCTGCGCCACCGGATCGAGGCCAACGTACTGGGCCACAGCGACGGTGCCATCGTGTTGAGCGAGTTCATGCGCGAGCGCCTCCGGGAGTACCATCCCCACGCCTCGCCCTGTTCGGTCGTTCCGGGCGGCGTCGATGCCGCCCGGTTCGCTCCCCTCGACGGTCCCCGCCCCGACCTGTTCTCGGACGGCGAGACCGCGTTTCTCACGGTCCGCCGGCTCACCCCGCGGATGGGTCTCGAGACGCTACTCGACGCGTTCGCGAGCGTCGCCGACGGCGCCGACGCCCACCTCTACGTCGGGGGCGACGGCCCGCTCCGCGATCGACTGCGGGCGCGCGCGGATCGGCTGGGAATCGAGTCGGCCGTCACCTTTCTCGGCTACGTCCCGGAGGAAGACCTCGCCACCCTCTACGCCGGCGCGGACGTCTTCGTCCTCCCGACGCTCGAGCTCGAGGGGTTCGGGCTCGCGACGCTCGAGGCGCTTTCGGCGGGCACGCCCGTGATCGGGACGCGGGCCGGCGCGACCCCCGAGATCCTGGGCGATCTGGAGTCCCGGGAAGGGATCCCGGAGTCGCTGCTGGTCGACCCCGGCGACGCCGACGCGCTCGCCACACGGCTGGTGGCGTGGGCGCGGCTGTCGGCGCCGGCGCGTTCCGAAGCGGGCGACGCCTGTCGGTCCTACGTAATCGACGAGGGCTACACGTGGGGAGGGGTCACCGACCGACTCGAACGAGGGTTCGAGGGACTGGTCGGCTGACCCATCCCGGAGTGCCAACAGTTATCATCGGATCGGGCCTACCCTCGATCGATGGATCGGGACCGACGCCGATCGTCCTCGGAATCGAGGGCGAACGCCGCGATACGGACGCTCTACCGGCGGGCGGCGAGCAGCAGGGCTCTCTCCGTCCTGGGCGACGAGCGGGTGCTGATCGGCGCTCTCGCCGTCTCCGTTCTAGCGAGTGCGGTCTCGGTGTTCCGCTCGAACCCCGCCGCCGGCATCGAGTTCCTGAGCTTCGTGCTGGTGTTCGTCCCCCTGGCGGTGCTGATCGACCGTTTCCTCGAGATACCGACGGAGTGACCGGTACCACGACTCGAGGACGGGCGCGCCGAGGACGGCCAACAGAAACACGAAGATCGAACGGTGTCTGATCGTCGTCCCGTAGTTCGAGTCGATCAGGCCGTAGCCGACGACGCCGCCGCCGTAGACGACCAGCAGGAAGACGGCCACGGCGGAGTCGGCTTCGACGGCGCGAAGCGAGCGGTAGGCGATCACGACGAGCGCGACCAGGAGCGGCAGCGAAAGGACGGCCGCCAGGTCGAACGCCGAATCGACGTGCAGCGGGAACGGCGCGAACTGGAAGTAGATCGCGCGGACCGGTGCGGCCAGCACGACGTCGAGCCACGACTCGTATCGCATGGACTCGAGGTAGGCGCCGCCCCCGATCGCGCGGTACTGCACCCGCGCGTCGAGGGCATCGACGGGGAACAGGGCGGAAAACAGCGCGAACCCGCAGACGCCGACGGGGATCGTTGCGAGCGCCAGGGAACGCAGCGGGATCTCCCGGCCGGCGACTTTCCTCACTACGGCGACGAGCAGCGCTCCCCCGGCACCCAGCAGGATCAGCAGGGCCAGTTCCTCCCGCAACAAGAAGACGGCCACCCACAGCGCCGGGGCGGGAAGCGCCCACCGGCGCCGGCCGTCTGCGATGACCCGCACGCAGACCGCGAGCAGCGCCACCGCCAGCAGCGTCGAGAGCGCGTCGCGCATCGGGAGCGTGTTGAACAGGAACGGGAACGGAAAGAACAGCAGAACGACCAGGAGGCCGTCGGTCGATTCCAGGGGAGCGTAGAGCCGCCGGGCGACGTAACACAGCGGGAGCGGAATCAGGACGGCCAGCAGGCCGTTGACGACGGCCAGCACCGTCGGATCGGCCCCGAAGGCGGCGTAGAGGAGCGCCTGGACCGTGGCGAACGCGTCGACCGGGGACAGGAGGTTGGGGTCGGCCCCGGAGAGGATGGCCACGGCGGCCGTATGGAACAGATCGATGTCCCAGTCGTAGGGGACCAGGGGGAGCACGACCACGGCGAGGAGGAGATGGCCCGCGAGGGCGACGCCGCCCGCGTAGCCGTAGAGCCGGGATCGTCGCCGAGCGACGAGGGCGAACGCCACGACGACCGCGACGACGGCGGCGACGACCATTCGCGGACGGCTACTCCCGGACGCCCCATATAGATGCGGATCGGTCGAAGGCCCGGACTCGATCCGATCGGGCGGTCACTCGGAAGCGACCGCGTCCCGATAGATGGCGCTCGTCCGCTCGAGCATCCGTGTCTCGGCGAACTCCTCGCGGACGCGACGCCGGGCGTTCGCCGAGTAGCGCCGGTAGCGCTCCGGATCCGCGAGCAACTCCTCGGCAGCCGCCGCGATCGCCTCGGGATCGCCCGGCGGGACGGTTCGGCCGGTCTTCCCGTCGACGCTGACGTAGGGGACGCCCGTGGGCAGTGACGTGTTGATCACCGGCAGCCCGCGTTTCATCGCCTCGAGCTGGACGATCCCGAACGACTCGTTTCTACCCACCGACGGGAGGACGAACAGGGTCGCCTCGGAGTAGAGCCGGTCGAGTCTCGCCTCGGAGACGAACCCCTCGAAGGTGACGCGATCGGCGACCCCCTCCGCGCGGGCGTGGCGCTCCAGGGAGTCGCGTTCGGGTCCCTTCCCGACGATCGAGAGCGTCGCGTCCAGGCCCCTCATCGCCGAGATGAGGCGATCGACGCCCTTGAACTCGACGAGCCGACCGACGAACAGGAGGTCCCGGCCCTCGAGCGGTTTCGGGGCGATCGGGGTGTCGTCGGTCTCGATCCCGATCGGGACGACGGTGGCGTTCGAACGGAACTCCGAGAGCCGCGCACACTCGTCTCGCATCTGGGGCGAGGTCACGATGATCCGCTCGGCACCGCCGAGAAACCGGTCGAGGATGGGTTTGTACGGGTAGACGACGGGTCCTTTGCCGATGATGTCGTCGTGGAAGGTCGCGACGAACGGCGTCTCGACCCGGTTCAGGAGGTGGCTCACCGGCCCGAGCGGAAAGGGCAGGTGGTAGTTGATCAGGTCGGCCCACTCGAGTTGCTCTCTCAGTCGGTAGGGAAATCCCGGACTGATCGGCGTCGACTTGACGGAGCCGAAGCTTCCGGCGCGAACCACCGTCGTTCCGTGTTTCTCGTCGACGCCACCCTGCCCCCGGATTCGTGATGTCAGGATTCGGGCGTTGACATCGTCTATCCCGGTGACGAGGGTTCGAACCATGTTCTGTATCCCGCCGGTGAACGGGAGGTAATACGTACAGACGTGCAGGACGTTTGGCGTGTCGTCGGTCATGGTTCGAGGGCAGCGTCCCGGAAACGGGCACCAGAGGACGCCGTCGTTTCCGGAGAGGAAGAAGAGGAGATTGATAAGCAGCACGATTTTTAGGCTGGCCGAAAAGCTTGCCCTCGTCGAGCCGGGGTGTATCTGTGTAATATCGGATTACCATCAAACTAATTGTATGAATTGATGTACTCCGGTTTACGTTCTGGCGTACCGCTACGCGGTCGGAGAGGAGGTTTCCAGCGTCTTCCAGAGTACCTGCCGGCTCGTCACGCAAACCGTATAGTAACTGGATCGGACGGGCGGGTACCGTAGGTGATACTCGTCGACCCCGAGGAGATATTCAAGAGCGCACCGATCTCGCTGTGGAGTTCGACTCGACACGTGAAAGTCCAGGGATCCGTATATATCGCTGGGGATCTGCTCGATAGGCGAGTAGTCCGGCGAGGGCGAACAGATACCGGTTCTCGTTTACGTCTCCGGTCACCATCGCGTTGATTCCCAGATAGACGAACACGACGAGGAGAACGAGATGGACGGACCGACCGGTCGTCTGCCACTCCGAGAGCGCGATGAAGAGGGCAGTTCCGAACAGGCAGGCGAGAAGTCCCAGACCCACCAGCCCGAGTTCGAAGACGACCTCGAGGACGAGATTGTGGGGATAGTACTGGTGGTCGCCGTAGCCGGTGAGTACCGGCCACGAGCCCAGGCCGTGCCCGACCGGAAGCATCCCGATATCGAGCCCGTCGATGGTCTGGTTCCAGAGCACGAACCGACGGTTGAGCGACCATCCCGGTCCGTCGGCCAACACCAGGAGCCGCCGGACAGTGGCGAGCTGGCGCCCGACCGTCACCGTAAGGACTCCGAGCGCGAGCGCACCGCCCGTGTAGGCCCCGATCGCGGCGACGCCGTTCGGAAGCGTGCCGGTCGAGATGCCGACGACGAGGAGCAGCCCGATGGCGACGATCGTCGCGACCATCGGACCGCGGGCCCCGGTCGCAAAGAGCGCGAACACCATCCCGGGGAGAGCCACGGCCGCGGCGACCGTGACCCGGCGATCGCTCCTCGAGAGGACGAGATAGCCGACGAGGAGCAACACGCCGAGCCCCAGGAGACGACTGGTGATCAGGTAGTTGGTCCCGAACGGCGAGAGCGTGGCCCGGCCCGACGGCTGGGCGTACTCGATCAGCGATTCGATCCCGGTGAGCACGGCGAGTCCCGTCGTCGCGATCCCGGTATACCGGAGGCGTCGGGTCGACGACGCGACGCCGAGGGCGCCGGCGCCGAACGCCAGTCCGGTCACGGCGACGAGCCGGAACGCCTTCGAGAGGTAGTACTCCGAACTCGGCGTCCACAGCCCGGAGACGACCGCATAGGCGCTGAAGGCGACGAAACAGGCGGTGAGGGCGAGGCCGGCCCGGGTGAGCCGGATCCGCTCTCGCAGGACCAGCCAGCCCCCGGCGGCGACCATGAGCGTTCCGAACACCAGGGTCAGATCGACCGGGATCCAGGCGAGGTACCACGCGCTCTTGTAGACGCCCGCGAAGACGAACGCGACGTAGAGAGTCGAGAAGACCGCGTCGTCACGGGCGTGAGACCGCATCAGTATCCTCTTTTCTCGCCCGCTCGTAAAACCCGCGGAAACGGTGGCGTCCGGGTGGTGCCCTCGACCGCGCTCGACGCGGCCCTGCCCGCCGTGTCGCCTCCGGTGCCCGAGCGAGGACCGTAGCGCTTCCTTTCCGACCTGTGAGCGCCGACGCGGCGATGGACCCGATGGGGCGAGCGAGTGTGACTGCTGGCAATCTCCGCACGCCTACCGATCGGGGCGCAGAACACGGATAGTTCTGACCCGAACTGATTGGCCATGTTTGCGCTTTATGGCCTTTTATCGTCCGCACGTCCACAAACATCCGCCAGGAGAGTACAACGCAAAGGCTTATGACCGATGGGAACGTATCCCAGTACGAATGGGACCTGTTAACACGCGTCTCGTCGAGCAGGCCAGGTCGATTTTCGCGGAGCTGGGATACACTGTCGAGGGCGACGGCCCCGAGTTCCGGGCCGAACGCGAGTGGAAGGTCGTCCACGTCCGGACCGTACTCGAGGAGGGACGGCTCCCCGAGGGCGGCGACTTCCACTGTTTCGTCGCCGAACCCGAGAGCGCCGACGACCTGGAGGCCGAACTCCGCCGGGTCGATCCGGACTACGAATGGGCGATCATGGTCGTCGACGGCGAGGAGTACGAGGTCGAGCGCGCGCCCCCGGGACCGACCGTCTCGGCTTAGCGCAGCGCGCGCCGCGTCGCCGCCACGCCGGCGTCGGGATCGACGTCGGCACCCATCGACTCGAGCACGTCACCCAGTGCCGTCACCACGTAGATCACGTTCTCCGGGCGCGCCGAGTGGCCCATACAGCCGATCCGGAAGATCTCCCCCTCTAAGTCGCCCAGTCCGCTCGCAATTTCGAGGTCGTACCGATCCAACAGCTCCGCACAGACCTCGCCGTCCTCGACTCCGTCGGGAACGCGGACTGCGTTCAGGCTCGGGAGCCAGTAGTCGTCGGGGGCGTTCATCTCCAGCCCCATTCCCTCGACGCCCGCCTTCAGCGCGCCCGCGATCCGCTCGTGGCGCTCCCAGCGTGGCTCGATCCCTTCCTCCGCGACGAGCCGTAGCGCCTCTCGCAGAGCGTAGACGTTCGACACCGGCGCGGTGTGGTGATACGAACGTTCCTCGCCCCAGTAGCCCTCCAGAAGGGAGAGGTCGAGGTACCACGACCGGACCTCCTCCTCGCGCGAGAGCACCTTCTCCATGGCCTCGTCCGAGAGCGTGAGTGGGCTCGCGCCCGGCGGACAGGAGAGACACTTCTGGGGGCCGGCGTAGGCGACGTCGATCCCCCAGTCGTCGACCCGAAGCTCGACGCCGCCGATCGAGGTGACGCAGTCCGCGATCACGAGCGCGTCGTGGTCGTGGGCCGCCGCCGTGAGTTCGGGCACTGCGGGCTGGCGGACGCCGGTGCTCGTCTCCGCATGGATGAAGCCGAAGACGTCGGGATCGTGGGTCGCGAGCGCGTCGGCGACGGCGTCGGGATCGAGGGGCTCGCCCCACGGCGCCTCGACCTCCACGACGCCGCCGCCGGCCCGGCGGGCCATCGAGGCCATCCGGCCGCCGAAGTAGCCGTTCGTGGGCACGAGTACGGTGTCGCCGGGCTCGACGACGTTGCCGATGGCGGCCTCCATCGCGGCCGAGCCGGTGCCCGAGACGGGGATCGTCCACTCGTTTTCGGTCCGGAAGGCGTACCTGAGAAGCTCCTGGACCTCGTCCATGATCTCGACGAAGGCGGGGTCGAGGTGGCCCACGAGGGGGGTGCTCATCGCGCGCAGCACGCGCGGGTGGACGTCGCTCGGTCCCGGCCCCATCAGCGTCCGGTCCGGCGGCGTCAGTTCGCCCGTCGTCGGCCCGTCGGTGTCGGCCATAGCGGGGGCCAGGAGGGGAACCGACAAAAGCGTTCACGCATCGGTCAGATGACGACCACGAGCACGGAGAGGTTGTACGCGGTCGCACAGAGCCAGGGACCGGCGAGACAGGCCGGGACGATCGGCGCGTAGGGAGCGGGAAGCAGCGGCCGGCAGGCGAGGCCGACGCCGATGGCCCCCGCCTTCATCGCGACCATCGCGACGGGTCCCGCGACCTCGATCGCGCCGCGAGCAACCGGGTTCGACTCGACGAGGCCGAGGTGGAGTCCGAGAAGCGTCGTCACGACGTCGCCGACGAGCGCGAGGGCGACCGCGAGCCAGAGGGCGCGCTCAAGCCTGCCCGGCGTCCCGGGTCGTCCGAGACCGAGGACTTCCTCCCGAACGCGATCGGTTCCCATACCCCCGCCGCCGGAGTCGAACCGGCCCGAACCCTCGCGGGAACGGAGAAGGACCGGGCGGGAGTATTGGTATGAGCCGCGTGCGGGCCCCCTCGGGGGATCGGTAGGCCACCCCTACACCAATGGAGGCGGCTCGAACGGCCACGGAATCCGACGAACGGGGTGGTTACAGGATCGTCCCGTGTTTCTTCGAGGGCAGTTCCTTCTCGACGTCCGCGTAGAAGTCGAACCGGGCGGCGAGTTCCTCTCGAAGGCGGCTCGGGGCGACGATCTCGTCGATGACGACCTCGCTGGCCATCCGGTGGATGTCGATGTCCTCGCGGTACTCCTCGCGCAACTCCTGCTCGCGTCGCTGGCGTTCCTCCTCGTCGTCGATCTCGGCGAGTTTGCGTGCGTAGACCGCGTTGATCGCGGCCTCGGGACCCATGATCGCGATCTCGCCGGAAGGGAGGCCGAGGACGCTCTCGGGGTCGTAAGCTGGCCCACCCATCGCGTAGATCCCCGCGCCGTAGGCCTTCCGGACGACGACCGTCTGTGTGGGAACCGTCGCGGAGGAGGTCGCGTAGATCATCTTCTTGCCCTGTTCGAGAATGCCTTCCTTTTCGACCCCCGAGCCGGCCATGAAGCCGGGCGTATCACAGAGGTAGAGCAGGGGGACGTCGAACGCGTCGGCTTTCCAGATGAATCCCGCCGCCTTCTCGGCGGCGTCCGGAAAGATCGCGCCCGCGCGGTGGGCGGGCTGGTTTGCGACGACGGCGACCGGGCGGCCGTCGATCCGGGCGAACCCGGTCAGGATCTCCTTGCCGTACTCGGGCTGGAGTTCGAAAAAGGAGTCGCCGTCGACCACGCGCTCGATCACGTCGGCCATGTCGTACCCCTTGTTCGGCGCCCCTGGAACGACCGAGTCCAGTCCCTCGGGCGCCGCCGTCGGCTTCTGGGACTCTGCTACCGGCGGTTTCTGGTCGGCGTTGTCGGGAAGGTAGCCCATCAACTGGGCGACCAGCTCCCGGGCGTGTTCCTCGTCGCGGGCGACCAGATCCGCCGAACCGGACTCTCGGGCGTGGACCTGGGGCCCCCCGAGATCCTCTAACGTGATCTCCTCGCCGGTGACCATCTCAACCATCCGGGGGCTAGCGATAGCCATCGCGCTCATTCCCTCGACCATGACGGTGAAATCGGCGAAGACGGGGGTGTAGGCCGCGCCCGCGATACAGGGGCCATAGAGGACGCAGATCTGTGGCACTCGCCCGGAGAGCATCGAGTGGTTGTAGTAGTATTTCCCGATCCCCTCGCGGTTGGCGAAGAAGCCGGTCTGCTGGTCGATCCGCCCCCCTGAAGAGTCCATCAGGTAGAGCACCGGCTTTCCGGTCTTCAGCGCGCGCTGTTGCATCCGGAGGAACTTCTCGACGCCCTTCTCGGCCATCGAGCCCGCCTTCACGGTGAAGTCGTTGGCCATGAAGTGGACGTCCCGGCCCTCGAACTCGGCGGCGCCGGTCAGCAGGCCGTCGGCGGGCAGGCGGTCGTCGGGGTCGGGATCCCTCCCGTCGGGATGCCAGGCGTCGAAGTTCGCGAACGAGCCGTCCTCGAAGCGGATCCCGCCCGCCGAATCGCCCCCCTGGTGGGCGCTTTTCTCCCCGAACCAGAGCTCGAGTCGGTCGCGGACGAACAGTTTACCTTGCTCCGCGAGCCGGTCGCGATACTTCTCGGGTCCTCCCTCGAGGATGTCGTCGATCTCCTCGCGCAGCCGTTCTTCCCGGTCGGTCGGTCCCGCTTGGGCTTCGGGCTCTCGATCGTTCCCGGAGTCCTCGGCTCGAGTTTCGCCGGGTGGGTCCCGAACCGCGATCGGTTCCTCGCCCTCCTCGGCGTAGACCGCGACCGATTCGTCGACGTGTCCCGCGAGCGCGGCGGCGATGGCGGCGGCCTCCTCCTCGCTGGCGCCGGCCGCGATTCGGACGTCCATGCCGACTCTGGGAGAGCGCGCTCCAAACCGTTTTCCCATTATCGTTCCCGACCGACCGCTGTACGTGAACATTAGCTATCACGACCGGCGCCACACTCTCGCTCTCGATGACCTCGACCGGGAGCCCCGCCGACCGACTCGCCGCCGTCCGGGATCGGCTCTCCTCGAGGACATCGAGGCGTCGCTTTCTCCGAGTCGCCGGAACCACCGGCTACGGCCTCGGGCTGGCGAGCCTCCTCGGCGTCGACGAGTTCCTCGCGGCCGACGAGGGCGAGGTCCCGGTCGTCACCGCCCTCGTGCGGGAGGACCGCTCGGATCCGTCGTCGCTCACCCCCCGGACGCGGGCCGTCCCCGCCGACTGGTACGCCCGGGTGTCGAAAGCCTTCGCCCTCCACGAGCAGGTCGCCGCCCGCTCGATCACCGGGCTGCTCGGCAGCGCGGTCCGTCCCGGTTCCTACGACCGAGGGACGGCGACGCTCGCGGTCGAGGTCCGCCCGGAGGACGCCGACCAGGTGGGCGAGGCCCTCGAGATGCTGCTCGCGGGCGAGGAAGTCACGATCGAGTCGGTCCGTCGGCACCCTCCCGAGGACGCGTCGGGCGAGCCACGACTCGCGGGTGCTCTCGGGGGCGGTCCCGTCCCCGGCGGGGTTCGCTGCCGGACCGGGGACAGGGTCGCGACGCTCGGGCCCGCGCTCTACCGGGACGGTTCTGCGTACTTCACGACGGCCGAACACGCCTACGGCGAGGGCGCGACCGTCGGCGACCCCCTCTCTTTGCCCCGGCGGGACGCGGGGACGGTCGAGATCGGACGGGTTCGCCACGTCCACCCCGCCGTGGACGTCGTCGCCGTCTCGCCGACGGGGGGGTTCGAACCCGAGAGCGCCATCGACGGCGCCACCCCCTCGCGGGTGATCGGACAGCTCACCCGGTTCGGGCTCGCGGACCTCGCGGCGCGGGGCGAGCCTCTCGAGAAGGTCGGCGCCCAGACCGGCCACACGACCGGGGAGATCCTGGGGATCGACGCCGTCACCTGCGTGACCGGTGACTGCCGGCGGGGACAGCTTCAGTGGGGCACCGAGACCGACCTGACCGACGGCGACAGCGGTTCGGCGGCCTACTACCCGACGGAGGAGGGGCTCCTGATCGCGGGGTTCAACAACGCCCGGACCTGGTGGCCCGGCCAGAACCACCTCTGGGGGGTCGCCGCCTACCACCTCACCGAAACCCATGGGTACCACTTCTGACGTTCTCGGCGTCGTCCGCCGGGTCCTCGCCGACCTCCTCGTGGTCACCGTCTGGGTCGCCTTCCTGACGCTCGCTGCCCTCGCGACCGCCTGGCCCAGGTCGGTGTTCTACGCCCTGCTCGTCGGCGGGATCGCCGCCTGGGTCGGGATCACGGCCGATCAGAAGGATTGAGAGACCCCGCGACAACACTCCCTTCATGAGCGAATGGGAGGCGATCGAGCGGGTCGCCGAGCCGGTGGTGCCGTCGCGGATCGTGGCCGACCTCCGAGCCCTCGGAATCGAGGGCGGCGAGACGCTGCTGGTCCACTCCTCGCTGTCGGCGATCGGGTGGGTTCCCGGCGGCGCGCCGGCAGTCCTCGATGCCCTCCAGCGAGCGGTGAGCGAGGCAGGGACGCTCATGATGCCGACGCACTCGACGGACTACACCGATCCCGAGAGCTGGTCGAACCCGCCTGTTCCCGACGAGTGGATCGACCGGATCAAGGAGACGATGCCGCCGTACCGTCCGTCGATCACGCCGACTCGGGGGATGGGCGCGATCCCCGAATGCTTTCGGAGCTACCCGGACGTCCACCGGAGTGCCCACCCCGCGACCTCAATGGCCGCCTGGGGACGGGACGCCGAGGCGGTCGTCGCCGATCACGCCCTCGACTACCCTCACGGCGAGGATTCCCCGCTGGCAGAGATCTACGATCGGGACGGCTCGGTGCTCTTACTCGGCGTCGGCCACGACGCCAACACCTCCCTGCACCTGGCCGAGAACCGGGCCGACCTCGGGACCGAGACGGTCGAAAACGGCGCCCCGATCCTCGCCGACGGCGAGCGCGTCTGGATCGAGTACGAGAACGTCCCGGAGGACACCGGAGACTTCCCCGCGGTCGGCGAGGCCTTCGAGCGCGAGGTCGGCGCGGAGAGAGGACAGGTCGGCGCGGCAACCGCCGTCCGGTGTGACCACCGAGATCTCGTCGATTTCGCGACGGAGTGGTTCGAGAAAAACCGGTAGCCGCCGGCTACGCGAGCGCGTCCTCGAGCCGGTCGATCAGATCGGGGGAGCCGACGTGGACCGGGGTCCGTCCATGGAGTTCGTCCGCATCGCGGGAGAGCAGCGACCCCTCCCCATCGGAGGAACGACCGCCCGCACGTTCGACGACGTAGCCGATCGGGTTCCCCTCGAACTGGAGTCGAAGCTTTCCGGCGGGCCGGGAGCCGAGTGCCGGGTACGAGAAGATCCCGCCGTAGGAGAGCACCTGGTTGACGTCGGCGACCATCGCGCCGCCGTAGCGGGGTTTGCACTCGCCTTCGATCTCGCGGGCGAAGGCGGTGAACTCGGGGGACCACTCGGGGACCCGGCCGCCGAAGCCGTACACCGTCGGCTCCCGCGGGAGGGTCACGGAGCCCTCGAGCAATCGGCGGTCGCCGCCGTCGATCTCGTACTCGGCGGCGCCGTCGTCGGTGGCGACGACCATCGTCGTCACGGGGCCGAAACAGACGTAGCCCGCGGCGACGAGGGCGGTTCCCGGGGCGGGGATCGGTTCGGTATAGCAGCCGAAGATGGTGCCCATCGGGTTGTTCGAGACGAGGTTCGAGGAGCCATCGAGGGGATCGACCGCGACCGAGAGTCCCTCGCCGCAGTCGACCACCGACTCGCGCTCCTCGCTTGCGTACTCGCCGACGCCCTCGATCGCCCGGAGCCGCTCTCCGAGGAGGTCGTCGGCCCAGACGTCGGCTTCCATCTGTGTGTCCCCGGTGGGGTTTGCCTCTCCGCCGACCGGCTGGCGCCGGCCAACGAGGCCCTCCCGGATCTCGGGGGCCGTTCGGCTGACGACGTCTACGACCTCGCCGACGACGCGGTCGTGGTCGCCGCCGACGACGAGGGCATCCAGACCCTCGCTCATCCCTCGATGGCGGCGTCCGTGGCGTCGGCCTCCGACTCGTTGCCGAGGGCGGCCCCCGCAGTTTGCTCCTCGTAGATGACCGACTCGAGGCCGTCCAACAGCGGCGTGGGGTCCTCGCGCTGCCAGACGTTGCGCCCGACCGCGAGGCCCGACCCGCCGGACCGGATCGTCGACTCGACCGTCGAGAGGAACTCCTCGTCGCTGGTCTTCGAGCCGCCGCTCATCACGACCTTCATGTCGCCGGCACACCGGCAGGCGTGTGCCATCGCCTCCCGGCTGCCGGGATACTTCACCTTCGCGATGTCGGCGCCGAGTTCGAGAGCCAGGCGGGTGGCGTAGGAGATGGTGCTCGGCTTGGTGTCGTTTTTCAGCCCCTGGCCGCGCGGATACGACCACATCACGACCGGGAGGCCGTACTCGCGGGCCTCCTCCTGGATCTCCCGGAACTCCTCGACCATCTCGATCTCGTGGTTCGAACCGCCGTAGACGGTGAAGCCGACGGCGTCGGCGCCGATCTCGGCGGCGTACTCGACCGAGCAGTTGACGGCGCTGTCGGGCTCGCCCATCCAGAGGTTCGAGGTGCCGTTGAGCTTGACGAGCAGGTTGACGTCGTTTTCGTAACTGGGGTAGTACCCTTCGGCGATCCCCTTCTGGACGGCGATCGCGGTCACCGTGTCGTGGGTCGCCGTCTCGAAGACCTGGGCGGGATCTAACTTCTCGGGCACGTCCTCGAAGTCCACCGGGCCGTGTTCGAGTCCGTGATCCATCGCGAGGATAACGGACTTTCCGTCCCGGACGATCGGCGAATCGTCGATCGGTAGCATTGGGAAACACCTCCGACAGGAGCGCATATATTTGTGGCGGTTGCAACGGTGAAAATTTATACTACCTCGTGTAGTAAATCCTCGGGGCGCCAGGCTTACGGCCCCCTCCGAGCAACGGAGGGCATGGTTCGCGATCGGATCGACCGGGTCGGCGTCGTCGGCGCGGGGACGATGGGAAACGGGATCGCACAGGTCGCCGCGACGGCAGGCTACGACGTCGTCATGCGCGACGTCGAGGCGGAGTTCGTCGAGGACGGGCTGGCGGCGATCGACTCGAGCCTCTCGCGGCTCGAGGATCGGGACGACCTGGAGGAAGAGCCCGGGGAGATCAGCGGGCGCGTGACGGGAACCACCGAGCTGGCGGACCTCGCGGACTGCGATCTCGTCGTCGAGGCCATCGTCGAGGACCTCGAGATCAAGCGGGAGGTCTTCGCCGATCTGGACGACCTCCTTCCCGACGACGTGGTGCTCGCGACGAACACGAGCACGCTCTCGATCACGTCGATCGGGGCAGCGACCGATTCTCCCGAACGGGTCGTGGGAATCCACTTCATGAACCCCGTCCCGATCATGGAGGGCGTCGAGATCGTCGTCGGCGAGCGGACCAGTGAGGGAGTCGTTGCGCTGGCCCACGACTTCTCCGAATCGCTGGGAAAGACGACCTGGGAGGCCGACGACAAGCCCGGCTTCGTCACCAACCGGATCCTGATGCCCTGGATCAACGAGGGGATCCGAGCCTACGACGAGGGCGTCGCCGAGAAGGAAGACATCGACCGGGGGATGGAACTCGGGACGAACGTCCCGATGGGGCCCCTCAAACTGGCCGACCACATCGGGCTCGACGTCTGTCTGCACGCCTCCGAGACGCTCCACGAGGAACTGGGCGATCGCTACATCCCTGCCTACCTCCTCAAACGGAAGGTTGAGGCCGGCGACCTCGGGAAGAAAACGGGCACGGGATTCTACGAGTACGAGTGACGGCCGTCCGTCCCGAGTCGCCGCCCGTCCATCGCGGGGTACCTATTTGGCACTGACACGAGTTGATCGAGTCGATGGGACGCGCCGGTCTCGCGTTCGCGGTCTATCTCGTGGTCGCTGGCGTCCTCGCCACCGCCGTCGTCGCCGGCGCGCCGCCGCCGGAACAGCTCTGTGGCGTCTGTGGCCCGAGCACCGCGAACGACGCCGAGATCGCGGGCGCGAGGGGTCCGGGAACGCTCGACGTTTACATCGACGACGACGGCGACTCCCGCTGGCAGGCCACCGTGCCGGTCGCCGAGGACGCGGCCGAGCGCTACCGGACGGACGGGGCCGCCCTCGAGGCCGCGGTCGAGGACGCGTGGGCGCGCCACCACGTCGCCGCTGGCGACGTCCGGACCGTCGAGTCGAGGGTGGCCGAGGGCGCCGTCGTGGTGAACTACACCGTCGATGACGTCGCCGAACCCGGCGTCGGCGACGCCTGGATCGTCGATTACTTCGCGACGGGTGCGTCGCCCACGCGTTACGAGATGGTCGTCGAGCGGGTGACGATCCACGCGCCGGCCAGGGCGGTCGTCACGAACGATCCCGCCGGCGCCGCCGTCGAGGGAAACGCCGCTACCTGGACCCGCGAGGGCGAAGTACCCGGGGGGTTCGACGAGCAGACGTACGTTACCTACGGCGGAGACGGCCCCTTTGGTTCGATGAGGGGGTATGCGACGCTCGCCGCGGAAACCGGCCCGACGGCACTCGACCACGGCGTTCGCGGCGGGGTCGTTCCCGCGGTGGTGCTGGTACTCGCGGGAATCGGGATCGGCCACACCCGCTTCGGCCGCGACGCGTTCGACGCCGCGACGCTCGAGAGACTGATCGTGGCCGTCGGGATCGTCGGCGCGGCCGGCTTCTTCGTCGTCGGTGCGGTCACGACCGCCGGCGGTCTCGCGTCGGATGCCGTCGCGCTGGCCTCGCTGAGCGCCGGCTACGCCCTGCTCGGGTCCGGAGCGCGTCGTCTCGCTCGCTTCGGGACCCGCGGGCTCGTCGGCCTCGCGGTGCTCGCGACGGTCGTCGCCGCGGGGATCGCCCACCTCATTGCCGGTCCGGTGTACGCGACACCGCTCGCCTTCGGGCTGGCGACCGCGCTCTATCTCCCGATCGGCCACGCTGCCGAGCGGGGACGGACGCCGGTCGCGATCGTCGCGCTCGCCGCGCTCGCGCCGATCGCCGCGGTCGCGGCCGTCGCTCCCGTCTACGTCCTCGGCTTCGGCCCGGCGGTCTACGGTCTCCTGTTGATGCCCTGGATCGCCGTCGTCGTCGCCTTCGGCTATCCGGTCGCGTTGCTCGGTCGGCGCCTGGCACACGAGTAGTCGGGCGGAATATCGTGGCGGCCGGCGAGAAGATCTACTGGTGGAGCGGCCCCTCGACCATCTCCTCGCGCAACGCCTGCAGGTGCGCCCGGGAGACGTCGCCCTCGAAGGCCTGGAGCAGCGCGTATACCTCCGCCCGCGAGATCTTGACGTCGCCCTCGCGGAGGACGTCCTCGGGGCGCTCGCGCAGTTCCCGGAGGGTGCCGACCGCGAGCAGGTAGGGGATTGCCCACGCCGAGAGCGTGTTGCCGTGGCGTTCGGGGACGGCCTCGAGGTAGCGGTGGGCGCCGTCGAGGTAGCCCTCCGCCCGACCGGCGACTCGCCGGATGACCGTCGTCACGCCGCCGTGGTTCGCGTCGTCGGTGACCGCCTCGCTCTCGACGTCCTCCTCTTCGAGCCACTCCGCGGGGAGGTAGACGTTGTTCTCTTCGTGGTAGTCGTCCTCGACGTCTTTCGCGACGTTGACCAGCTGGAGGAGGAGGGCAAAGGAACGGGCGTTGTCCCGGAGCGTCGCGGCCCGCTCGGGCGAGGCTCCCCGCGAGACGAGCCCGGTGATCAGCGTGCCGACGGTGCCGGCGGCGTACCAGCAGTACTCCTCTAACTCCTCTAAGGTCTGGAGGCGAAGGCCCCCTTCCTCGGCGTACCGGCTGGTGAACATCGCCATCCCGTCGACGAGTTCGCGGACCGGTTCGCGCATGATCTCGCGGGGCTCCTCCTCTAGGGCCTCGTAGGTCGCGACGACCCGGGGCGTCCGGGCGACGACCTCCCAGTCCTCGGTGCGCTCTTCGGGTTCGGGGAGCCAGGATCCGACCTCCGCGACGAAGGCCTCGGCGTCTGTCGGGTCCTCAGGGTCGAGGACGCGGTCGTACTGCTCGAGTAGCCGGCTCTGTTCTCCGGGAGGAATATGCCCTGCGTCCTCGATCGTGTCCGCGACCCGACAGAGGAGGTAGCCGAGACAGATCTGTCTCGCCATCGGCTCCTCGAGGCGATCGACGGTGATGGAGAACGTCCGCGAGACGCCGTGGACGGCCTCGTAACACCACTCCATATCGGCGTCTTCCGTCGATCGGGACTGGCTGGTGGTCATCTACGTGCCCCCACGTATGTTCCCATTCCGGAAAAACACCGTGGTCGCGGCCGTTCGCGGCCCGGGATGAGGAACAATGAAGGTCCCTCCGGGCGACCGGGCGGGTATGGATCTCACCCTCTCGGCCGAGCAGCGCCAGATCAGGGAGATGGTCGCGGAGTTCGTCGACAGCGAGGTCGTCCCCGTCGCGGGAGAGATCGACCGCGAGGACGAGTTCCCCCAGGATCTCGTCGGGGAGATGGCGGAGCTCGGACTGATGGGGATGCCGTTCCCCGAGGAGTACGGCGGGGCCGGCCTCGACTATCACGCCTACGCGCTCGCATTGGAGGAGATATCGCGGGGCTCGGGCGGGCTGGGAACGGTCGTCGCGGCCCACGTCTCGCTCGCCGGAAACATGCTCTACGGGTTCGGCAACGAAGAGCAGAAAGCGGAGTATCTGGTCCCGCTCGCCGAGGGCGAGGAGATCGGCGCGTTCGCGCTCTCGGAGGCGGGCGCGGGCAGCGACGTGCCCGCGATGGAGACCAGGGCTCGGAAAGACGGCGACGAGTACGTCGTCGACGGCGGCAAGCTCTGGATCTCGAACGGCTCAGTGGCTGATACGATCACGCTGTTCGCGAAGACCGATCCCGACGCGGGAAACGCGGGGATCTCCTCCTTTATCGTCCGGCCCGAGGAGGACGACGGATTCCACGTCGAGGGGACCGAGGAGAAACTCGGCGACAAGGGCTGTCCCACGGCGGAACTCCGGTTCGACGGGATGCGGATTCCAGAAGAGCGCCGGCTCGGCGAGGAGGGTCGGGGGTTCGTCCACGCGCTGAAGACCCTGAACGGCGGCCGGATCACCATCGCCGCCCGCGGCGTCGGCATCGCGCGGGCAGCCTTCGAGGCCGCCCGAGAGTACGCCGGCGAGCGCGAGCAGTTCGGCCAGCCCATCGGCGAGTTCCAGTCGATCAAACACAAGCTCGCGGACATGGACACGAAGATCCAGGCCGCGAAGCTGTTGATGCACCGGGCGGCGGATCGAAAGATCCGCGGCGAGGACTACATCAAGGAGGCCGCACAGGCGAAACTGTACGCGAGCGAGGTGAGCCGGGAGGTCGCAAACGAGGGGATCCAGATCCACGGCGGCTACGGCTACACGAAGGACTTCCCCGCGGAACGCTTCTACCGCGACGCGAAGCTGAACGAGATCTACGAGGGTACCAGCGAGGTACTCCGGAACACCATCGGCGATCAGTTGCTCGAGTAGTCATCGATCGTTCGGCCTAGTTGTCATATACTGCGAGCGTCTATTCGTCGGTGTAGCCGTCGTCGTCGTCTGTTCATCGTTCTCGGCATCCCGCTCGATTGCGGTGGTTCTCGTGGGAAGCGATCCCTCTGTCGTAACTGTAACTTCGTATCCGTCCGAACTCATGTCCTCGGTACATGATCCCAAGCCGAGAGGGTTATTATTCGGATGATTTCCACTTTTTCCGTGAGTGACAATAACCGTGAGCTGATCTTCCGATTTCTCGTACCGTATGTCGTCTAACTGTGCTTCTTTGCAATTCCCGGACCCCACAAAGAGACGCCCAGTAACCGTAACCTGATTCCCAGCCGTATCGAACTCTATCTGTGGACCTTCATTCGGATCCTCAGAAAACTCATCGTACTCAAGAATTTGGAACTCCCTACGTTGTATTACCGACGTGTTATCCGAGGAGATGTCGCCATCTCTCTCGATCCGACCCAAGCAGCCACTAAAAGCGAAGCCCGCTATGGCGATCGAAAGTACCGCTCGACGATTCATGGATGTCGATAGAACCTGAATTATAAAAATTGCTAACGTAACTACAATCGTTGTTTGACCTACGGATTAGGAAGGAAAGTAGTTCTGACAATCGATGTCACGAACCCACCGATCTGCATGATGCCCGGCGACCCGTTCGAGTAATTCCGCCTACTCGTTTCCGCCCTCAACCGCGCCGGACATCCACTCGAACTGCTCGCGGAGCCGGCGCTCGCCGGCCTCGGTGAGCGCGTAGAGATCCTGTATTCCTTCAGTGCGCTCCTCGACGAACCCCGTATCGACCAGCGCCGACAGCGAGCCGTAGAACGCCTTCGGCTCGATGTGCTCGTCGTAGCGGGACTCAAGTTCGGACTTCACCCGCTGGCCCGGAAGCTCCCCCTCCGCCGCGAGAACGATACAGATGTCCCGTCGGCGCCCGCTCTGTAGCCACTTCGCCATACCGCCGGTTAGCGGTGCCGTCCTCTCGAAGATTTCGGTCGGGCCGGGACCGACACGTTGGCGTTCCCCCACGCCCACCGTCCGGCATGGACGGCGACCCCGACGACCGAGGCGGGAGCGAACGCGTCGACACGGAACGCGAGTCGAACGGCATCGTCGCGACGTACGCCGAGACCGAGACCGAGCGGTTCCTGACGTTCGAACGCGACGGTCGGACGGCCGCGGTCGCCCAGAACCGCGACGGCTACGCGATGGTGGCCGTCAGGACCGCTCGCGAGGGCGAGGAACTCGAGCGCTACTACGGGTTCGAGATGGCCCTGGACCACGTCGGCGAACGCCTCGGGGTCTCTCCCCGCGACCTCCCGGTTCCCGACCCGGCCGCGGACATGGGGATGTGAGCCGGGGCGGGTCGGTTCGCGAGGGCACGTCCGCTCGAGGTACGGCCCGGTGATCGAGCCGAACCAACCGACGTCGCGAGATCGAGGGGGACCCTAACGGTTTATGCGCGCGAATTCGTTGAGGTTTCACATGAACACGTTCGAAGGCTACCGGCGGGGTGACGGCACCGTCGGCGTCAGGAACGTCGTCGCCGTCATGCCCCTGTCGGTCGCGGTCAGCGCGGTCGCCGCCCGGATCGCCGAGGAGGGACCCGACCGGGTCCATGCGACCCCCCACCAGCTCGCGGCCGACGCGCCCGAGGCGACCCTGGAGCAAACGAGACGGGTCCTCGAGGGCGTCGCGACCAACCCCAACGTCGGCGGCGCGTTGCTCCTCAAGCTCGGTACCGAAGCGGTCGACGGCGAGCGGGTCGCGGATGCGGTCGCCGCGGCGGGCCGGCCGGTCGAGACCTTATCGATCCGGGAGGAAGGTGGGACGGCCGCGGCAGTCGCCGCCGGGGAGGAGATCGTCGACGATCTGGCTACGGAGACCGCCGGCGCCCGCCGAGAGCCCGTCGACGTCTCCGAACTCGTCGTCGGCGTCGAGTGCGGGGGCAGCGACGCGACCAGCGGGCTCGCCTCGAACCCGGCGGTGGGAGAGGCCTGCGACCGGCTGATCGAGGCGGGAGGAACCGCCTCGTTCAGCGAGACCCCCGAGTTCATCGGCGCCGAACACGTCCTCGCCGAGCGGTGTGCGAGCGAGGCGGTCCGCGAGAAGTTGCTCGCGTACGTCGAGCGCCGCGAGGCCGCCGCCGAACTGATGGGCGCCGACCTCCGGGGCGCCCAGCCCTCGCCCGGAAACCAGGAGGGCGGTTTGACGACCATCGAGGAGAAGAGCCTGGGCGCGATCGCGAAGGGCGGGACGACCCCGATCCGGGACGTCGTTCCCTACGGCGCAGACCTTCCGACGGGCGAGGGACTCGTCCTGATGGATACCCCCGGCTACGACGTCGAGAGCGTCACCGGCAAGGTCTCCGGCGGCGCGCAGGTGATCGTCTTCACCACCGGGCGGGGGAGCACGACCGGCAACCCGATCGCACCCGTGATCAAGGTCTGTGGCAACCCCGAGACCTGGGAGCAGATGGGCTCGAACATGGACGCGAACGCGAGCACGATCGTCACGGGCGGAGACGACCTCGAGACCGTCGGCGAGCGGATCTACGGGACGATCCTGGAGACGGCGAGCGGCCGGCGGACCGCCGCCGAGGTCCGGGGACTGCGGGAGTTCGCGATCAACGAGCTCCAGCCCAACGAGCTCGGATACTTCGAGGGCGAGCCCGACCCCGCGGAGGCGGGCGGCTCGTGAGCGACGACCGTAAGGCGATCGTCCTCGACGGGACCGA
Organism: Saliphagus sp. LR7; assembly: GCF_003344565.1. Taxonomy (NCBI): domain Archaea; kingdom Methanobacteriati; phylum Methanobacteriota; class Halobacteria; order Halobacteriales; family Natrialbaceae; genus Saliphagus; species Saliphagus sp. LR7. The sequence continues at coordinate 66,871 of NZ_QPND01000019.1, forward strand.
TACCGTCGCGACGATGCTGGAAGGCGGCGAGGTCGGCCACTCCCTCGCGGTGGAGGGGGACGTCGAACTTGCCGAAGAGATCCCCTTTGGGCACAAGGTCGCCCTTCGAGATCACGAGCGGGACGAGGCGGTCCGGAAGTACGGCGAGGCGATCGGCGTCGCGACCGAGCCGATCCGGGCCGGCGAGTGGGTCCATACCCACAACTGCGACAGCGCGCGGGGGAGAGCCGACGGAGCGAACGCGGACGCGGCGGCCGGAGGGGGGCGGCCATGAGCACGGCGGACGCCCGAACCGCCGAGAACCGCCGGGAGCCGGGTATCAGGGACAGGGTCCTGATCCTTCCGTCGGTCATCTGCTCGCACGAGGTGACAGAGGAGATCGCAGACCGGGTCCCCGGCGCGGTCGCGACACCCCACGACCACGGCTGTGCCCAGATCGGCCGGGACAACGACCGGACCGCACGGACCCTGGTCGCGATGGGCGACCACCCGAACGTCGCCGGCTGCGTCGTCGTCGGGCTGGGCTGTGAGCACGTCCAGAGCGACGCCCTCGCCGGCCGGATCGCCGACCGGGGCGTCCCCGTCCGGGAGCTCTCGATCCAGAGCGTCGGCGGCACCGACGCCTGCCTCGAGGAGGGAGTCGCGGCCGCCGAGGAGCTTCGGGCCGACCACGCCGTCGAGAACGGCGGGCCGGACCTCGGCGATCTCACGGTCGGCGTCGTCAGCACCGACCTCGCCGAGCCCACCGTCGGGCGGGCCGAACCGCTGGTCGGCGAGTTCGTCGACCGCGTCCGGTCCGCTGGCGGGCGGGTCGTCGTCGCCGGAACCGAGCGCGTCCGGGCCCATCCCGACGCGGCCCGGGAGCGGTTCGTCGGAGACCGAGAGGCGATCGAGGAGCTCCTATCGGACCGGGGAGAACCCGCCCGAGCGCCCCGTGTGGCCCGCGAAGCCGGGGAGTACGCTCCGGCCGAGGTCGGTCGGCTGTGGGGCGAAGGAAGGATCGAGGAGGTCGTCGCCTACGGCGACCGTCCCGCCCCCGATTCCGGGCTGGCGCTCGTCGATTCGGCCTCCCGATTCGAAGAGGCCGCGACCGGAGTCGTCGCCGCCGGTGCCCATATCGTCGTCCACGTCACCGGCGACGGGATCCCGACGGGTCACCCGCTCGCGCCCGTCCTGAAGGTGTCGGCGACGCGGGCCACCCTCGAGGCGGTCGGCGCGGACATCGACGTCGACGCGAGGGAGACCGACGCCGCGGGACTCGCCCGGCGGGTCCGAGAGACTGCGGCGGGCGAGCCTTGCCGGGCGGAACGACACGGCGTGACCTCGTTTGCGATCGAGCGGGCCGGGCCGTCGCTGTAGCGTTCGACCGGTCGGCACCGATATCGGCCGGACGCCTCGAACGACGGCAGCCGCCTCCGGGAGGGCTGGCTTTATGATACTCCCCGCCGGTCGTCGCGTATGGCACCGACGATCACGCGCATCGAGAGCCGCGAGTTCGAGTACCCCTTAGAGGACCTCGCGACCGACCAGCACGGCTTCAACCTCGTCTACGAGCCCGGCGAGACTACCTGGCGGAAACTGTTCGCCATCCAGATCGAGACCGACGAGGGCGTCACCGGCGAGTACGTCGGCGGGAACTCCCCCGGCGCCGCCCAGGTCAACATGTTCGCCGACTACCTCATCGGTAAGAACCCCTTCGACCGCGAGAAACATTGGTCGGAGATCAAACGCGCCCTCCGCAAGTACGACCGCATGGGCATCGGCCCCATCGACATCGCCCTCTGGGACCTCGCGGGCAAGTACTACGACGCCCCCATCCACGAACTCCTCGGCACCTACCGGACGGAGATTCCGGCCTACGCCTCGACGTACCACGGGGACGAGAACGGCGGGCTCGACTCCCCCGAGGCGTTCGCGGAGTTCGGCGAGGAGTGTCTCGAGATGGGGTACACCGGCTTCAAGATCCACGGCTGGGGTGGCGGCGACGCCAGCCGCGACCTCGGCCGCGAGATCGAGTCGGTCCACGCCGTCGGCGAGGCGGTCGGCGACGAGATGGACCTGATGTTCGATCCCGCCTGCGAGTACGAGACGTTCGGCGACGCCCTCAAAGTCGGGAAGGCGCTGGACGAACAGGACTTCTTCTGGTACGAGGACCCCTATCGGGATGGCGGGATCTCCCAGCACGGCCACAAACGCCTGGGCGAACACATCGAGACGCCGATCCTCCAGACCGAACACGTCCGCGGGCTCGAACCCCACGCCGACTTCGTCGCCAACGGCGCGACCGACTTCGTCCGCGCGGACCCCGAGTACGACGCCGGCATCACCGGCGCGATGAAGATCGTCCACATGGCCGAGGCGTTCGGCCTCGACGTCGAGTTCCACGCGCCCGGCCCCGCCCAGCGCCACTGCATCGCCGCCACGCGAAATACGAATTACTACGAACTCGCGCTGGTCCACCCCGAGGCGCCCAACACCCAGCCGCCGGTCTACGAGGGCGACTACTCGGACATGATCGACACGATCGACGACGAGGGGAAGATCTCGGTCCCCGACGGTCCCGGACTGGGCGTCTCCTACGACTGGGAGTACATCGAGGACAACGCCACCGGCTCGGTCCACGCCTACGAGTAGGTGTCGGAGATGAGCTACACGGCAGGCATCATCGGCACGGGCGGCATCGCAGGGATGGGCATCCTCGGGATGCACGACGCCGAGGAGATCGGCCAGACAAAGATCGAGGCGAGCCACGCCGGCGGGTTCGACGCCACCGAGGAAATCGAGCTCGTCGCGGTCGCGGACGTCGACGAGGGAAAACTCACACGCTTCGGCGAGGCCTGGGAGATCCCCGACGACCGGCGCTACGTCGGCCACGACGCGATGCTCGCCGCCGAGGACCTCGATATCATCTCGGTCTGTACGCCCTCCTACCTCCATCACGACCACGTCGTCGACGCCGCCCGCTCGACGGCGGACCCGTCGCTGATCTGGTGTGAGAAGCCCATCGCCTCGCAGGTGAGCGACGCCGAGGAGATGGTCG